>JAGPDF010000004.1:0-87500 GCA_018057705.1 Thermoanaerobaculia bacterium
GCCTACCGCCAGATCGTGGCTCGAAGTGAAAGCCCAGTTCATGCTCCAGGCCCGCAAGGGAGGTGCAGGTCATCGTGAAGTAGCCCGTAGTTACATTTCGAAGCCGGGTGCCCAGCAAGGCAGTGAGTTCGCGATCTGAAATGCCCCAGGGAATGGAAACGGCAGGATCCTCGAGAGGGAACGCGACACTGATGTTCATGCGGTCTAACGGATCTGGAGCTGAGCGGCGCGCCACGATGCCGAACCGGCGAAGCCGGACCGCGGGCGCCCAACGCGTCCGCTCGAGCGACTGGTTAGACCACAGGTCACTGGCGTTGAGCTAACCATGTCGAACCACCCTTTGCGAGCAAGTAGAGCACCACAACACCACAAACCAGCGCGAAGAGCGGGGCGCGCATGACTTCCCACCATGGACCTTCCGAGCGAGATAGACCAATCAGCGCCCACGCAACAACATAGGCACAATACGCGGCAACTACCGACACGGTCACGAGCAATCCGCGCCATGCCCACCTGCGACGTCCAAGAGTGCCCGCCGCGAACGCTAGGAGAACGAGTGTAATACCGAGATACAGGTACACCGCCTGCTTAAGGAAATCCGGCAGCTTCTCGAAGAAGACCACTAGAGGCCAGGCAGAAAGCCAAAGCAAGACGACGGCGAGTAGGACTAGGAATAATGCGGAAGGAACCCATGCTCTCCACAGCGCCGAGGTAGCCATGAACGGTGGGCTGTGGTCTAACGGATCTGGAGTTGAGCGGCGCGGTCGCCGAATGTCGCCGAGCGCAGCGAGCCAGAGACGGGCCCCCGCGTCCGCTCGAACGACTGGTTATACCTACCGGTCACAAGCGCTCCGGGGCCCGTTGACCGACGCACACCTGATGGCTGCTTCAGCGACCACAGCCGAAGGCTACACGAAGATGCTGGAGTGACAGCCGCGGGTGGAAGCCGGTAGCCAACGCTGATGGCTTGAAAACAAGAGTGCCTTTGCCGCGCCTGGATGCACGAGGGCGACCCAGCGGAGAGACTGACCGGATGCGCGAGCCGCGCCGCGGAGGCGAATGCCATCTACCCGGAGGTATAACGGATCTGGAGTTGAGCGGCGCGCCACAACTGTTGCCCGGCGAAGCCGGACGCCGCCGCTGAACGCGTCCGCTCGAACGACTGGTTAGGTGGCGGGTCAAACATGTTGAGCAAACGAGGCCTCCGACTTCACCACGAAACATCCGCATGATAGAGAAAGCCAGTCACTGTATCGAGCGCGGTCAGCTTAACGGACTCGACTCGACCGTGGTACGCCGTGAGTTCCGGAATCGCAACAAGGAATCGCTCGCTCTTCAAGGAGTCTGCGTCCGGAAACCAGGAGGTTTCAGTTGTCGAGGCCCCGCTGGCCGCTTCGATCGCCTCCGAAATTAGAGGCTCAACTACTTGATCTCGACGAAGCGCATTCTTTAGTCGCGTTGCTCTTGGTTCCAGCCTAAGGCGAAATAGATCGACGTGATCGCCGGTAGGCGACCACGATGTCGAGACGTAGGCATCCATGACCTCGACTATTCTGGAAGGCGCTAGTTCCTCCCAGTTCGCAATGTACTGAAGCGTCCTTGGCGTCGGGTTGCCGGGACGGCATCCGATGCTAACGGAGAGAACGCAGGCAAGCGTGATGGTTCGGTATCGCGGATGCATCGGCCGACGCCTAACTACGATTCGTCGACTTATGAGGCGTGGACATTTGGTGTGACATTGACGGAATAACAGTGTGGCACATTTGCTCGGCGGGGCAAGCATGGGCCTTTGGTTGCTTCAGTTGTGGCGAAATCCTCGCGCATTGGTGGATTGGAGATGTCGGCGAATTCGGTCGAATAATCCGCAATTGGGTCATGGCGCGTCGAGGGGGCTGCGGACGCCGAGGCCTCCCTTGTTGAGGACGTGGGTGTAGATCATGGTAGTCGAGACCTGGCGATGGCCGAGGAGCTCCTGGACGGTGCGGATGTCGTAGCCGGCTTCGAGGAGGTGGGTGGCGAAGCTGTGGCGAAGGGTGTGGCAGGTGACTCGTTTGGCGATTCCTGCGGCTCTCGCAGCCTTGCTGACGGCGCGCTGGATGCGCTCCGGGAAGAGATGATGGCGGCGGCTTTCGCCGGATCTCGGGTCCGTCGCAAATCTGATCGAAGGGAAGACCCACTGCCAGGGCCACTCCGCCGTCGCATTGGGGAGCTTGCGCGCCAGGGCGCCGGGGAGCTCGACTCGCCCGAACCCGGACGCGAGATCCCGCTGATGCCATCGGCGCACGACCTCCAGATGGGGCCGGAGCTCGAGCGCAGCGATGGCGGGGAGCATCGTCCGGCGATCGCGGTCTCCCTTCCCTGAACGCACCGTGATCTCGTGACGATCGAAGTCGAGGTCCTTTACCCTCAGGCGCAGCACCTCGAGCAACCTGAGCCCACCGCCGTAGAGAAGGAGCACCACCAGACGCTCGACTCCGGCGAATTGAGCGACGAGTTGCCGCGCCTCGTCTCGCGACAGCACGACCGGCAGGCGTTTCGGGCGGCTGGCTCGTGTCGCTTCGGGGAGTGGCCCGAGCTCGAGGCCGAGGACTTCGCGGTAGAGGAAGAGCAGCGCGGCGAGAGCCTGATTCTGGGTCGCGGCGGCCACGCCGAGGTCGACGGCAAGAGCGGTCAGGAACTCCGACACCGCCTCCGCTCCGAGCTCGGACGGATGGCGCTTGCCATGGAAGAGGATGTAGCGCCGCGCCCAGGCGCGGTAGGCCCTTTCGGTGCGCAGCGCGAGCCTCCGCCGGCGGGCTTCGAAAGTCAGGCGATCGAGAAGGCGCGGTCCGGCGGCAGGGTCGGGCGAGATCTGGGTCATCTCTGGGTAAAGACGCATTCGGCGGCCTGTATCTGGCAGATCAGCCGCGAACCAGCTCTTCGACCAAGGCCCGTTCGGCGACCTGGTCGAGCTGTTCGACAGCTTCGGCGCGGCGCTCGCGGGTTGTCCCTGTGTCGCGCCGGATTGCACCGGTGGCTACCGGTGGCTACAATGGCGGCATGCGAGCCATCGGGATCAAGGCCTTCAAGGACAAAGTCAGCGAATACGTGAAGCTGGCGAGCGCCGGCGAGATCGTTCTGGTGACGGACCGGGACCGCGTCGTCGCGGAGCTCGGGCCGCCTCTCCCCGGGCGCGCGACGGCTGTCGACGATGCGCGTCTCGCCGACCTCGTCCGCCGCGGGGTCCTCACCCCGCCGCTCCTGCGCGCGACCGCGCCGCCGCCCTCGCTGCCCCTTCTGCCGCTGGCGGACATCCTGCGCGGACTCGATGAAGACCGCTCGGAAAGATCGGCGAGCGCCGCACGCAAAGGACCCGTCGCCCCGGCCCGGCGATGATCTATCTCGACACTTCGGTGGCGCTCGCGCAGCTTCTCGGCGAAGATCGTCGCCCGCCGGAGACCCTCTGGGCCGAGACCTTCGTCGCTTCGCGACTCCTCGAGTACGAGATCTGGAATCGCCTCCACCGGCTCGACGCGGCACGTTCGCACGGTGAGGCGGCACGGGAACTTCTGGCGCGAGTCGCTTTCCTCGAGTTGACCCCCGAGGTTCTGGGGCGAGCTCTCGAGCCTTTCCCGAACCCCGTCCGGACGCTCGACGCGCTCCATCTCGCGAGCGCCGACTTCCTGCGCACGGCAGGCGTCCGGCTCGAGATCGCCACCTACGACGAGCGCATGCGCGACACCGCCCAGGCGATGGAGTTCGCCCTCTTCGGCCAGCTCTGAACAGCCCGAACTCTCACCCGCCCCCGTCGCGAGCCGGCGCCGTCGCGCTTCGAAACTCAGGCGGTCGAGCAGACGGGGTCCCGGTGCAGGGGCTGCTGACTTGGGGGTGAGGCCGGTGCTGCTTTTGCCGGCCCGGTCGCCGGGTGGTCCTGACGAGAGCTCGCTCATGAACTGTCCAGGACGCAGAAACCGGTCGCTATCTGGCGCCGCCGGAACTCCGGCTTCAGCCGGGGGCGCGCAGATCGACGAATCCTGCGCACCGATTTGCAGAAATGCATCCGTGCGGCGGTTGCCACCGCGACTCCCAAAGCCTTGTGTTCATTGGAATTCTTCGCCTGGCACGGGCGGTGCAGTTCCTCCCTGCGACCCGGTCGACCCGCAATGCAGCGAGTTGCCCGAGACGCCGGAAGGAAGGACTCGCCATGACCCCCAGCCTCCACCCGAAGCCCGAGTCGGAACGCCCGGAGAATGCCGATGCCGAGGCGTGCGAGTTCTTCGACGAAGCACAGGTCGAAGCTTTCTGTGAGGAGCTCCTCGCGGCGCTGACGAAGCTCGAGCGGTCGTCTGCAGCCGGGAGCGCGAGGGCCCGTGGTCGATTCAATTAGCGCCATGGATTCGATGGACTCGCCGGATCTCGAAGCCCTGGCCCACCTCGCCGCCCGCGCTGAGCGTGCCACTCGCGGGGAGGAGCGGCTCGATGCCGCCGCCCGCGAGAGACTCGAACGGGAACTGGGCGCTGCGATCGACGAGATCGCCCCGGCCCATCACGGTTCACCGGGGTACTGCCGCGCGGCCGAAGCGCTGACCTCTCTTCATCTTTCGGTGCACTCCGAGCGCATCCTGCGCCGAGAGGGATCGATCGGCCACCTGGGAGCGATCGGCGCCAGCGGAAGCTCCGCCGCCGGCAGCGGCAGCAGCACCTTCGAGGAGGACGACGACGCCACCCGCTCCTGACCGAAGGCAGAAGGCGGACCCCGGAAACAACAACGGCCCCGATTTCATCGGGGCCGTTGTGCTATCTGCTGAATCTAAGGGAGATGATTGGTGGAGCTGAACGGGATCGAACCGTCGACCTCTTGAATGCCATTCAAGCGCTCTCCCAACTGAGCTACAGCCCCACCGGACGCCGAAGTTTATGCGACGGCGCGCCTCCGCGACAAGTCCCGGCGGTTTCCGGGCGAGGAGGCGCGGTTCAGCGGGGGCGTTTGCGCGGGCGCGGGGTGTGGGGCTTGGAGTCGCCGATGCGGCTGGGACCGGTGCGGGCGGGCGCGACCGGGGCAGGCGCGGTGGCGGTGACCGGCGCCACGGGCTGGGCGAGCACGGCGGGCTCGCGGACTTCGTCGGGCGCGCGGCCCGTCGGATCCTCGAGGGCATCCGTTCCCGCGCTCTCGGCTGCGAGATCGATCGACTGCTGGACGGCGAGCTTCTCCCAGTACTCGGCGCTGCCGCGGGTCTCCGGGCGGGAGTGGGCCTTCTCGCCCAAGGCGCGGGCGATTTTCGACTGCAACGCCGGGATCCCCTCGCCGGTCTGGGCCGAAACCGAGACCAGGCCGGCGCGGGCGCGGGAGATGCGCTCCTCGGCCGGCAGGCGGTCGATCTTGTTGTGGACTTCGAGGATGTTCGCCGGGTCGATGCCCAGCTCCTTCATGACCTCCTCGGCGACGTCCTTCTGCTCCTGCCAGCGCGGGTGGCTGCGGTCGATGACGTGCAGCACCAGATCCGCCTGAACGATCTCGTCGAGCGTCGAGCGGAAGGACGCCACCAGATGATGCGGGAGCTTGCGGATGAAGCCGACGGTGTCGGCGAAGACCGCCAGGCCGCCGTCGCGGTCGAGCGCGCCGCGGCGCAGCCGCGAGTCGAGGGTCGCGAAGAGGCGGTTCTCGGCGAAGGTCGAGTCGTTCGTCAGGCGATTGAAGAGCGTCGACTTGCCGGCGTTGGTGTAGCCGGCGAGCGCCACGACCGGAACGTCCGAGCGCCCGCGCCGGTGCTCCTTGCGCATGCGGTCGATCTGCTCGAGCTCGCGCTTCAGGCGCGTGATGTTCCTCTTGATCACCCGGCGGTCGGCCTCGAGCTGCGATTCGCCCTCGCCGCCGCGGACGCCGATGCCGCCGACCTGGCGCGACAGATGCTGCCACTGCCGGGTGAGGCGCGGCAGCAGGTACTGGAGGCGGGCGAGCTCGACCTGGGTGCGGGCCTCCTTGCTGCGGGCGCGCTGATCGAAGATCTCGAGGATCAGGCCGCTCCTGTCCATCACCTGGACCTTCACGACCTCCTCGAGGTTCTTGACCTGCCCGCCCGAGAGGTCGTCGTCGAAGATCACCAGGTTCGCTTTGAGCTCGACGGCCTTGGCGGCCACCTCGGCGGCCTTGCCCGAGCCGATGAAGAACTTCGGGTCGAGCGACTTCCTGGCCTGCACCGTCTCGCCCACGACCTCGACCCCCGCGGTGTCCGCCAGGGCGGCAAGCTCCGCGAGGTGCTCCTCGGCCTCGAACGACGGCAGCCCCGGCAGCGCCACACCGACCAGATAGGCGCGGCGCGGGCCGCCGGGCAGGTGCATCCGGTCCAAATCTCGTGCGTTGGGGCGGGGAGAACTCATATCGTCCGTGGTTAGGATAGCTGAGGATGAGCGAAAACGACGACTCGACGCCCGGTCCCGCGCCTGCCGCCAATCTCCCGACGACACCTGCGCCGGCAGCGACGGCAGCGGCCGATCCGGCACCCGGTCCGCCGGCCGCGCCACCCGCCGGAGGGCGGCTCGGCCGCCTCTCCCCGCAGGCGAAGATCGCGCTCGGCCTGGGGACCGCGATCGCGCTGGCACTTCTCCTCTGGCCGCGCTCGAGGGCCGAACGGAAGTTCGAGGACGGCTACCTGATCGACGAGAGCGGCGCGACCGTGGCGCTCGCGGGCGAGCTGGCTCCGGCGACGCTGGTGCACTTCTGGGCGACCTGGTGCCCCCCCTGTCGGCAGGAGATCCCGAGCCTGCTCGCCTTTGCCGGCGAAGTGGGCGACCGGCGCCTCAAGCTCGTCCTGGTGGCCGTCGCCGACGAGCGCGACCGCGCGGTCGAGTTCGTCGGCAATCCGCGCTACCCGGTGCTCTTCGATCCGGTCTGGGATGTCGCCCGCCGCTTCCGCACCACCCAGCTCCCCGAGACCCACCTGATCCTCGACGGCAAGATCGCAGCGAGCTTCATCGGCGCGGCCGACTGGCACGACGCGCCGACCGCCGTGGCCCGGCGCACCGTGCTCGCCCGCCTCGCGGACGGGGCCGAGGGGGCGAAGAGGCCGGGGCAGGACGGGGCCGCGGAAGCGCCCCGGTAGACCGCCCGAGAGAAGCCGGCCCTAGAAGTGGAAGGCGAGCCCGAGGTTCGCCATCGCAAAGATGTTGGCGTCGTCGAGGAAAGCGTAGTGGCCCGAGACCTCGCCGATCACGGAGAGGTTCCGCGTCACGTCGAAGTCGCCGGTCAGCCCGATCACGAAGCCGAGATCGCTCTCGCTGTCCTCGCCTCCGAGGAGCAACTCGCCGTTCATCTTGTAGGCGCCGATGCCGAGGTAGGTGCCGAAGTCGTAGGTCGGCTGGGCGAAGCGGTATTCGCCGGCGATGGTGACGTACTCGAGGTCGGCGCTCGTGAAGCGCTCGTAGACCGGATCGCCATCGATCGAAAGGCGGCCGGCGCGCACCACGACGAGAGTGCGCGGCGCGGTGATCATGCCGGCCGCGATTGCCCAGCTCGACTGGGTGAGCCCGGGATCGGGCTCGGCGTCGAGCGATCCACCGATGCCGGCGAGGAGGCCGAGTGTGAAGGTGTAGCTCTCCTGCTGCTCGGCGGCGGCAAGCGGCGCGGCGACGGCGCCCAGCGACAGGGCAGACATCAGCATCAGTGTTTTCAGCCTCAAGGCGATCTCCTCGGAGGATCCAGCGTCCGGTTCGGCAACTTCGTTGGCCTCGAGCGCAAGTATAGCGGCCGCCGTTTCCGTCTTCATGCAGTGAACCTTCACCTGCTCTTCCTACGGACCGGGCGGAGGTTCCGTCGCCATGCGCCCGCTGCTCGACCTCTTCGACCTCCTGTGGCCCCGCCATTGCCTCGCCTGCGGTGTGCCGATGCGGGCCGGAGAAAGCCGCCCGGCCTCTGCTGCCGCCGAGATAGATCGGCCGGCCGCGGTTTCGCCGGGCGGCTGGACGCGCGGAGGTTCCGCGGCCTGTGGCAGCCCCGGGATCTGCGCGGGCACTCTGGCGGGCGCTCCGCCGCTCGGACTCTGCCCGCTCTGCCATGGCCGCCTGGCCGCCATCGATCCGCTGGCGAGCTGCGCGACCTGCGCCCTGCCGCTCGCCCCGGCCACGCGCCCGCAGCGCTGCGGGCGCTGCGTCGCCGATCCGCCGGCCTTCGAGCGCCTCACCGCCCTCTGGCGCTACGAGAGCCCCTTGAAGGAGGTCGTGCAGGCGTTCAAGTTCGGCCGGCTCGACTTCCTCGGCGCCCATTTCGCGCGGGCTCTGGGCCGGGTGCTGGCCGACCGGCAGCGCACCGAGAGCGACTGGCAGGTGCCCGATCTCTTCGTTCCGCTCCCCCTTCCCTGGCCCCGCCGCCTGGCGCGCGGCTTCAACCAGACGGAGCTCCTCGTCGGCCCGCTTGCCCGGGAGTACGACCGCCCCTGTCCGCGAGCGCTCGCGCGCAGCCTCTTCACGCCTCACCAGACCGGGCGCAAGCGCGCCGAGCGGGCCCGCGGCGCGCCGTTCCGCGTGCCCGACCCCGGCGCTGTCGCCGGGCGGTCGATCCTGCTCGTCGACGATGTGCTGACCACCGGTGCAACGGTGCGCGGCGCGAGCGCCGCCCTGCGTCGCGCCGGCGCCCGGTGTGTCGAAGTCGCGGTCCTCGGCTGGACACCGCTCGAGGTTCCGCCCCGGGAGAGCTGACGGCCGGAAGCGCCCGGCCCCGAAGCGCTCGCGCCCCCCGCCCAGGCGGCCGGACCGCCCGGATTGACAGCTCTTGACAGCGGGGCTATATTGACGACGCAATGGGTTCCTTACCCATTTTCCCCCATCGAAGCGCGACGGCGATTTTCGCCACGCTGACGCTGCTCGCGCTCGCGCGACCGGCGAGCGCCGAGACCCTGGGCCTCGAGGGGCGCGTCGTCCTCAACCAGTCGCCGGTTTCCGAAGCCCGCGTCTACGCCTATCAGCTGGTCGAGAAGTCGCTGCACAAAGTCCTCACCGACGGCAGCGGCAAGTTCCTCTTCGAGGCTCTCCCGGCCGGCATCTACAAGCTCATCGCGCACAAGGCCGGTTTGCAGCCTGCGATCCAGCTGCTGCAGCGGGACGCCGCCGACGCGCCGCAGTTCGTCGAGCTCGAGCTCTCGGAAGAGGCCGCCGCCGATCTCACCGACTTCTGGAGCGTGCGCTCGGCGATTCCGAGCGACGTGCTGCGCGACATCACGGCACCGTTCGAGATCGCGGGCGGCGCCGGCGCCCCTTCCCCTTCCGACACCCCGGAGCTCGCCAACCTCGTCCTCGGCGACGGCTCGGGCGCCGATTCGCGCCTCCTCGCCGAGGTCTCGGCGCTCTCCGGCGTGCACGACGTCACCCCGAATGCGAGCGCCCGGCTCACCGGCGCGAACGTCGGGCTCAAAGGCAAGGTCGGCGCGGTCAAGCTCACCATGCAGGGCGACTTCCAGAGCTTCCAAAACGAGCTCGCCGCCCAGTCGAGCTCCGGGGTCGGCGTCGACGGACAGACCCATTCGCTGTCGTTCAACGTTCAGACGCCGGGGCAGGGCGACTTCGACATCTCTTCGAGCAGCAACAAGCTCACGATGATGGACGACACCTACACCACTCCGGTCGAGGCGTCGCAGCTGTTCTTCCGCTGGAACCGGCCGGTGGGCGAGAGCGGCACGACCTCGGTCAAGGCGTCGCTCATCGAAGAGAGCGGCCTCTACAACCGGGCGTGGATCGATCCGCTCGGCCTGCCGGTCGCTTCACGGACGCTGCGGGTCGAGGGCGATTATGCGCGGAAGTTCGAGAGCCTCGGCGATCTGCGGGCCGGCCTGCGCTACCGCGAGAGCTCCGGCGCCTATGCCCGGCGCCTTTCCGGCACGGATAGCGCCCTCCTCGCCACCCAATCCCTCGACGCCTTCGGCGACGGCGGCTGGCAGGCGAGCTCGAAGGTGCTGGTCCAGTATGGGCTGTTCACCACGATGACCGACGGCTCCATCGCGATCACGCCGCGCGGCGGCGTCGTGCTGCAGATGGGCCCGCTCTGGCAGACCTCCCTCACCGCCGCCCACCGCGTGGTGTCGCAGGACGACCTGGTGAGCGACGACTTCCTGCCCGTCGTCCTCGACGGCACGATGACCTGCGGCGAGACCGAATCGGCCTGCTACCAGATGTCGGTCATGCGCTCCTCCGGCGTCGACAGCCAGCTCGCGCTCGGCGCCTCCTACCGCGAGCTCGACGAGACGGTCCGGATGTACTTCAACGGCAACTTCTTCGAGAGCAGCGAGGGCATCTTCCTCGTTCCCGGCGACCGCCTGCCGCAGGTCCACGCTTCGCTGCGCCAGCGGATCTCTCCCGGAATCGTCACCAAAGTCTCTGCGAGCGTCGCCGAGGGCGGTGGCGGGGTCTTCCAGTCGGTCAACCGGCGCTATTACGAGAATCAGGTCTCGATGATCTCGTCGGGCATCGACGCGACCTTCGAGCGCACCTCCACCGGGGTCTACCTCACCTACCAGCTCCTCGATCAGCAGCTCGCGGCGGTCGGCCGGACGTCGAGCAGCCTTGTCGACCCGGCGACCGACATGCAGCGGCTCGACCTCGTCGTCAGCCAGAACCTCTCCGCTGTCTGGGACTTGGCCCAGGACTGGGCGGTTCACGTCGGAATGGGGCTCGCCCGCGGCGCGTCTTTCTTCCACTCGGACGTCGACACCGAAGCGATCCAGCGCCGCGTCGTCACCGGCGTCGCCGTGCGCTTCTGAACGCCGTCTCCCCCTTTCAGCCAGGTTTTTTCCATGCGCGCCGGGTCCTCCCCCCGGACTCCCTTGCGGGCCCTTTCTCGAGCGCCGATCCAATTCGATGAAGCGGCTTCAAGAATCTGCGTCTCGACGACATAAACCGTTCCAGGAAGACCACTTATTCGACTTTTCAGAGCACTTCGGATGGCATGGAAAGTGCTAATTCGGATAGCTCTTGGGTATACCGCGGCCATCTGATGTCTGAATCCGTGCGCCTCCGGCGCCTTGCCACCTTCCTCCTGCTCGCGGCCACCGCCGGCCTGGCGGTCGTCGGCGCGCGCGGTTTCCAGCAGAAGCTCGAGACCTTCCAGCCGCTCGGTTTCGAGGCCTTGGCCGCAGCTGACCATTGGGAGGTGCGCGCGGTCGACCCGATGCTCGACTCGGCGCTCGTGCCGGGAGATCGCATCGTGCTGGTCAACGGTGCCGAGGTCAGCCAGGTTCCGCGGCTGGCGAAGGTCCTGCGGGATTCCCCCACCTCCCAGCTCGTGGTCCTGCGCCAGGAGCGCCTGGAGACGGTCGACTACCGGCGCCCGCCGCTCGATCTCGACGCGCCCTACCTGATCCTCGCGCTCATCGGCTGCGCCTACGCGGCGATCGGGCTGTTCGTCATCTGGCGCTCGGGAAATGCCGCCGGCGGCCCGCTGTTCTATCTCTGGTGTCTGGTCTCCGCGGTGCTGTACGTCTTCTCGCCGGTCTTCCCGCCCGACACGCTCGGCCGCTGGATCTACTTCTTCGACGAAGCGGCGCGCCTCCTGCTGCCGCCGTTGACGCTCCACCTCTTCCTGTCGATTCCGCGTCCGGTGGCTCCGGTGGCTCCGACAACCTCGACGCGCTCGCGCTGGCTGCCGTTCCTCTATCTGCCCGCGGCGGTGCTGACCCTTTACCAGGCCGACCTCGCCTGGGCCAACGGCACCTGGCTCGTCGGCCCGCCGAGCGCGCACCTCGTCGCCCTGCTCGATCGCATCGAGCTCGCGCACCTCCTGCTGTTCGCCGCCCTCTCGGTGGTCGTACTGGCGCGCCGGCTCGCGTCGCTCGGCGATTGGGAGCAGCAGCGTCAGCTCCTCTGGCTGCTGGTCGGGATGGCGGCGGGCTACCTGCCGTTCTTCCTCTTCCACGGCCTGCCCGCGATCCTCGGCCTCGAGCTCCCGGAGTCGCTCTCGGCTCTCGCGGTGCTGCCGCTCGCCTGCGTGCCGTTCGCTTTCGCCTGGGCGGTGATGCGCTATCGCCTCTGGGACCTGGGTGTCATGGTCCGCAACGGGCTCTCCTACACCCTGACGCTCCTCTTCGGGCTCACCACCTTCTCGCTGATCGATCTCGCCGTGCGGCGCGCAATGCCGGCCGAGCTCGGCTTCACCCGCGACCTGCTCACTTTCATCGGCGGGATTCTCGCAGTGGGACTCGTCGTCCCCACCCATCGCGGCATCCACGGCGCGCTCGAGCGGCTGCAGTACGGCCGCGCCTTCGGCCGTCGCCGGGGCCTCGCGCGGGTGGCGCAGGATCTCCTCCAGGAGCGCGACCTCGACCGGCTCTGCCAGGCACTGCTCTCCGAGGCCGAGCAGGCGCTCGACCTCGAGCGCACGAATCTCCTCCTCCTCCAGGGACCGGCGCTGGTGCCGGTGCGACCCCACCCCGGATTGCCACGCGCCATCGCTTTAGCAACGCTGCGCGACGGCCTCTGGGAGGGCGATTTCGAGACGCTTCAGCCGATCGGCCTGCCCGGCGAGTCGGCGACCGTCGAGCAGCAGCTCTACGTCGCCGGCTACCGCTACGTTTTCCCGCTGCTCGTCCGCGGCCATCAGATCGGCCTGGCTCTCACCTCGCTGCGCCGCGACCGGCTGCCGCTCTCCACCGAGGATGTCGAGATCGTCCGCACCCTGCTCGACCAGGCGGCGCTCGCCATCGAGAACGCCCAGCTCCTCGACCAGGTGCACCGGCAGCTCGCGCGGGTGACCTCGCTGCAGCGCCACAACGAGGAGATCCTCGAGTCGTCGCCGGCGGGCATCGTGGTGCTCGACACCGAGGGCCGGGTGACCTCCGCCAACCTCGCTTTCGCGGCGATCGCCGGGCGCACACGCGGCGAGCTCCTGGGCGCGAAAATCCTGGAGATCTTCCCGCTCGACGCTCTGCCGGAGCCCGGATCGGGCATCCGCCAGCTTTCGTTCGAGGACGCGAGCGGCGGCCTGCGTCATCTGCAACTGACCGCCGCTCCACTCCCCGACCTCGCAGAGGCCGCTGCGGGTCCGCGCGCCGATCGTGTGCTGGTCGTCCAGGACGTCTCCGAACGGGTGGCGATGGAACGCGCGATGCGCGAGCAGGATCGCCTCGCCTCCCTGGGAGTCCTCGCCGCCGGCGTGGCGCACGAAGTGAACACGCCGCTCACCGGCATCTCGAGCTATGCCCAGATGCTGCTCGCGGATACCGACGCCTCCGATCCGCGACGGGAGCTCCTGCAGAAGGTCGAACGCCAGACCTTCCGCGCCTCGCGTATCGTCAACGGCCTGCTCGAGTTCGCGCGCAAGCGCGACCACGAGAGCGGCCCGGTGGCGCTCTCGGCGCTCCTGCAGGAGACCGCCGATCTGCTGCGCGAACGCCTCCAGGCGCGCGGGGTCGTCATCGAGTGGCAGTTGCCCGAGGCGGCGCCGGTGGTCTCGGGCTCGGAGGGCGAGCTGCAGCAGGTGTTCACCAACCTGTTGCTCAACGCCCTCGACGCCGCCCCCGAACAGGGCGGCAGGATCGTCATCGCGATCGACGCCGAGCCGGCACGCCCCGGTGCAACCCCTGGCGTCCAGGTGCGTATCGAAGACAACGGCTCGGGGATCGAAGCGCAGCACCTGGCCAAGGTCTTCGAACCGTTCTACACCACGAAGACGGGCAAGGGGGGCACGGGATTGGGTCTCGCCATCAGCCGGAGCATCATCGAACAGCACGGCGGGCGCATCCGGGTCGAGAGCTCCGGGAAGGACCTGGGCTGCCGCTTCGTGGTGGAGCTTCCCGGCCCCGGCAAGGCCTTTGCGGCGCCGTCCCCGTCCGACACCGCGCGAGAGCCGGCATGAACAACATCCTCGTCGTCGACGACGAAGAGGTCCTCCAGGATGTCCTGGGCACCCTGCTCAAGCGCGAGGGTTTCCGTCCGATCGCGGCGCGCACCGGCGAAGAGGCGCTGATGATCGCCGAGCGCGAGCCGATCGACCTCGTGCTGCTCGACCTGATGCTGCCGGGCATGTCGGGCATGGAGGTCTTGAAGCAGATCCGCAGCCGGGATCCCGAACAGGTCGTGATCGTGGTCACGGCCTACTCATCGATCGAGAGCGCCATCGAGGCGATGCGCATCGGTGCCTTCCATTACATTCCGAAGCCGTTCAAGAACGAAGAGGTGCTGCTCACCATCCGCAAGGGCCTCGAGCAGCGGCGCCTGACCAGCGAGAACCGCTCCCTCAAACAGGAGCTCGAGAAGCGCTACGGCCTGGACAACATCATCGGCAAGAGCGCGCCGATGCAGCAGGTCTTCGACCTGATCCGCCTCGCCGCGCCGTCGAAGAGCAACATGCTCATCCTCGGCGAGAGCGGCACCGGCAAGGAGCTCGTCGCCAAGGCCCTGCACCACCACAGCCGGCGCACCCAGGGTCCGTTCGTGACCGTGAACTCGGGCTCGATGCCGCACGACCTGCTCGAGAGCACCCTCTTCGGCCACGTCAAAGGGGCCTTCACCGGCGCCATCGCGGCGAAGAAGGGTCTCTTCGAGGCCGCCAACAACGGCTCCATCTTCTTCGACGAGATCGGCAACATCCCGATGGAGACGCAGGCGAAGCTCCTGCGGGTCATTCAGGAGAAGGAGTTCATGCGGCTGGGTGGCATCGACACGATTCGCGTCGACGTCCGCCTGATCGCCGCCACCAACGCCGACATCGAGGCGCTGGTCCGGCGCGGCGAGTTCCGCGAGGATCTCTTCTACCGGCTGAACGTGATCACCTTGCAGCTGCCGCCGCTGCGCGACCGGACCGAGGACATTCCGCTCCTGGCGCGGCATTTCCTGCGCGTCTACGCGGACGAGAACGGCAAGGCGATGAACAGCATCTCGCCGGCCGCTTTCGAGTTGCTCATGGACTACCGCTGGCCGGGAAACGTGCGCGAGCTCGAGAATGCCATCGAGCGCGCCGTCGTGCTCTCGACCGGCGAGGTCCTCGAGGTCGAGCTCCTGCCGCCTTCGGTACGCTCGGGCGCCGGCGGACTCGGTGCGGGCGCCCAGCCGGCGGCGGCGACTCTGCAGAACGGCTCGTTCTGGGACGCCGTCTCGTCCTACGAACGTCAGCTGGTCATTCAGGCGCTGCAGTCCGCCGGCGGCGTGCAGAAGAAGGCGGCGGAGCTCCTGCAGATCAAGCCGACGACGCTGCACGAGATGATGAAGCGCCTCGGTGTGAACGCCGAAGTCGCCGCCTCCTGACCCTCCGAGGGCGGCTCATGCTTCGCCGGAGGGTCTCGCAAGTGACTCTATTCAATGGGTTTGCAGTGTACCCTTTGCGCCTGCTGGCGCCCTCGGGTAGAATTTGCGGTCCGCGCGCGATGTTCGCGTGCGTCGGTCCAAGTCAGGAAGGCGTCGCATGAAGACTGACATCCATCCGGTACTTCACATGGTCACCGCGGTCTGTGCCTGCGGAAACACGTTCGAAACGCATTCGACGAAGAAAGAGCTGCGCCTCGAGATCTGCAGCGCCTGCCATCCGTTCTTCACCGGCAAGCAGAAGCTGATCGATACCGCCGGCCGCGTCGAGCGCTTCAACCGCCGCTACACGAAGTCCGCCTAGCCATTCCGCGCGCAGATCCCGCCCCGGGTCGCCACCGTTTTCCGCGGTCGGCGCCCGGGGTTTTGATTTGGCGCCCGGTTTCGCCCCTTCGCAGCTTGCCAGGATCGCGATGATCGCCACCTCATGATCGACCGTCTGCTGGCCCTCGAGGCTTCGCACGCCGAGCTCACCGCGCGGCTCGCTCTGCCGGAGGTCCATTCGGACCCCAAGGCGGTGCGCGAGATCAGCAAGGCGCTCGCCGAGATCGACCCGATCGTCACTCTTTTCCGGCGCCTGCGCGACGTCGAAAAGGAGCTCGCCGAGGCGCTGGAGATGGTGGCCTCGGCCGAGGCCACCGCGGACGCCGACCTGCACGCCATGGCCGAAACCGAGGCTGGAAGCCTCGCCCTGCAGCGCGACGCGCTCGACCGGGAGATCAGACAGGCGCTCGTGCCGAAGGACCCGAACGACAGCCGGAACGTCGTCCTCGAGATCCGCGCCGGCACCGGCGGCGACGAGGCCTCGCTCTTCGCCGCCGAGCTCTTCCGCATGTACAGCCGCTACGCCGAGCGCCGCGGCTGGCGAGTCGAGGTCATCGACCTGTCGGAGTCCGAGGCCGGCGGCATCAAGGAGGTCTCGGCGATCATCGAGGGCCAAGGCGCCTACAGCAAGCTGAAGCACGAGGGGGGCACCCACCGCGTGCAGCGGGTGCCACAGACGGAAGCCTCCGGCCGGATTCACACCTCCGCCGCCACCGTCGCCATCCTGCCCGAGGCCGACGACGTCGAGGTCGAGGTGCACGAGAAGGACTTGCGCGTCGACCGCTTCTGCGCCTCCGGTCCGGGCGGCCAGGGGGTCAACACGACCTACTCCGCCGTCCGCCTCACCCATCTGCCGACCGGCCTCGTGGTCTCCTGCCAGGACGAGCGCAGCCAGATCAAGAACCGCGAGAAGGCGATGCGGGTGCTGAAGGCGCGCCTCTACGACCTCGAGCGCGAGAAAGCCGATTCGGCGATGTCGGCCGAACGCCGCAAGATGGTCGGCTCGGGCGACCGCTCGGAGAAGATCCGCACCTACAACTTCCCGCAGAACCGGATCACCGACCACCGCATCGGGCTCACCCTGCACCAGCTGCCGGCGGTGCTCGGGGGCGAACTCGACGCCCTTCTCCATCCGCTCGTCGAGTACTTCCAGGCGCAGAAGATGGACGAAGCCGCGCGCAGCAGCACGACCGCCTGAGCGCCGGCGCCGCCGGCTCGACCTCCGCCGGGCCTCAGGTCGCCGCGACCTCGCGTTTCGGCTCGTCGTAGAGGATCGCCGCGAGCGCCGCGAGAATGAGCGCCCCGGCGACGACCACCCGCCCGGAGACCGGCTCGTCGACGATCCACCAACCCAGAAGCACCGCGACGATCGGATTGACGAAGGCGTAGGTCGAGACCACCGTCGGCCGCGCGTTGCGCAGCAGGTAGGCGTACGCGGTGAAGGCGACGATCGAACCGAAGATCACCAGATAGGCGAATGCCCAGAGCGCCGACGCCGTCACCTGCGAAGGATCGAAGGCGGTCCACTCGCCGCTGCCGCCGCCGAGCAGCAGGAGCATCGCGCCGCCGGCCAGCATCTGGCTGCCGGTCGAGATCCAGGGCGAATCGGGGAGCTTCGCCCGGGTCGAATAGAGCGAGCCCAACGCCCAGAAGAAGGAGGCCAGGACGACCGCGAGGGCGCCGGCGATGTCGATTCCACTTTCGCCCATGCCGCCGACTCCGCCGACGAGCACGAAGACGCCCGCGAGTCCGATGGCGATGCCGGCGTAGGTGCGCAGCCCGGGCCGCCGGCCGCCGGTGACGATCGGCACGAGGACCGCGATCCAGAACGGCTCGGTGGCGATGAGGAGTGCCGCG
The DNA here is from genome assembly GCA_018057705.1 of Thermoanaerobaculia bacterium. Taxonomy (NCBI): domain Bacteria; kingdom Pseudomonadati; phylum Acidobacteriota; class Thermoanaerobaculia; species Thermoanaerobaculia bacterium. The sequence goes on from JAGPDF010000004.1 coordinate 17,440, forward strand.
ATTCCCGAGGGGATGTGATGCTCGGCCCAGACCACCAGTCCGTTGCCGCCGACGAGGAGCAGGGCGCCGATGACCGCGATCGGCAGCAGCGTCTTCGCCTCCGGGCGCTTGCCGCCGCGCAGGCGCCCCCAGCCGTAGAGCAGCGCGCCCGCGATCAGGTAGCGCACCCCCGCCATGGAGAACGTCGGCAGCGACTCGATCGCCAGCCGGATCGCGAGGTAGGTCGAGCCCCAGACGAGGTAGACCGCGAGGAGCGCCGCGAGCGTCTTGCCCCGGAAAAGGCTGCGGCCGTCGAAAGTGGTCATCTTGTCTCCCGCGCTTCGACCTCTTCCGCCGGCGGCGCCGGGGGCGAAGGAATCGGCAGATCGAGACCTTCCTTGACGGTCCCGAGGGCAATGGTGGTGCGCGTCCGGCGAATCGCCGGAAAGGTGCCGAGCGACTCCTGCAGAAAGCGCCCGAGATCGCCGGTCGAGGCGCAGCGGACTTTGAGGAGGTAGCAGTCTTCGCCGGCGATGTGGTGCACCTCCTGCACCTCGGGCAGACGCGCGAGCTGCTCGCCGGTCGTGCCCTCGGTGAGGCGGTCGTCGACCTGAACGGAGATGAACGCCAGGAGCCCGCGGCCGAGCGCTTCGGGGTCGAGGCGGGCGTGAAAGCCGCGCACGACGCCGCGCTGCTCGAGCTTGCGGATCCGTTCGTGGACGGCCGAGGCCGCCAGTCCGACCCGGCGGGAGATCTCCGCGTTGCCGATGCGCGCGTCGGCCTGCAGGAGCGACAGAATTTGAAGGTCTTTTTCGTCCATAACGCGGTGATTGTATAACTTTGCCGATGATTCGTCTACATTGCTTGATATTCCCAGTCGAATCAACTTTCCAGTCAATAGCTGAAGTCCGTCGGACGGTTTCGCCCCCGCGACCATAAGATCCCGGCGTGACGAGCCTTCGCCAACTGGTGACCCGCGGCCGGCAGACGCTCGCCGCTGCCGGCATCGCAGCACCCGGCCGCGAGGCGGCCCTCCTTCTGGGCTCGCTCCTCGGTCTCTCGGAGGTGCAGATTCGCTCGCGCGACGACGAGTCCGCCGGCCCCGCGCTCGCCGCCCGTTTCTCGGGCCTTCTCGAACGCCGCGCGAGCGGCGAGCCCGCCGCCTACCTGCTCGGCCGGCGGGAGTTCTACGGCCGCACGTTCGGGGTCGACGAGCGCGTGCTCATTCCCCGGCCGGAGACGGAGTTGCTGGTCGAGATCGCCCTGGGCCTCGACGCAGCGCTGCCCGACGAGGCCCTCGTGCTCGACATCGGCACCGGCTCGGGTTGTATCGCCCTCACGCTCGCCGCCGAGCGTCCGCGATGGCAGGTGCTGGCGACCGACCTCTCGCCCGGCGCCCTCGCCTGCGCGCAGGAGAACGCCCGGCGGCTCGCCCTCGAGCACCGCGTCCGCTTCCTCGCCGCCGATCTCGCCGGACCGATCGCTCTCGAAAGGCTCGACCTGGTGGTCTCGAACCCGCCCTACGTGGACCCCGGCGAGCCGGCCCTCGTGGCCCTCGACGTGCGCACCCACGAGCCGCATCTGGCGCTCTTCGCGGCCGACCAGGGCCTCGCGATCCTGGCGCGCCTTTTCGACCTGGCGAAAGGCTTGCACGGCGGAGCTGTGCTCGCCTGCGAGATCGGCTTCGGCCAACTCGCTGCCGTTCTGGCTCTGGCGGGCGACCGGCGGTGGCTCGAGCTCCTCGAGATCCGCACCGACCTCGCGGGTATCGCGCGGGATGTGGTATTCAGAAGGGCATCGTAGTTTCTGTCGAAGAAAGGGCGTTCCCCCGTGGATCAATTTCGCATCGTCGGACCGACCCGACTCGCCGGCAGAGTCAGCGCCGGCGGAGCCAAGAACGCCGCCCTCCCTGAGCTCGCGGCGACGCTGCTCACCGACGAACCGGTGCGCCTCGATGGCGTGCCGCGGGTCCGCGACCTCGAGACCATGCGCAAGCTTTTGGCCCACCTGGGCCAAGGCAGCCAGACGACCTCGGGCGGCCTCCTTCTCGCGCCGAGCGGCGCGCCGTCCGACGACGACGCCCCCTACGAACTGGTGAAGACGATGCGCGCCAGCATCCTGGTCCTCGGACCGCTGGTGGCGCGGCGCGGCCACGCCCGCGTGTCGCTGCCTGGCGGCTGTGCCATCGGCGTGCGGCCGATCGATCAGCATCTGGCCGGGCTCGCCGCGCTGGGCGCCACAGTGAACCTGGCGCACGGCTATGTCGACGTTCACGCGCCGCATCTGGTCGGCGGCCGTTTTCGTTTTGCGATGCCGACCGTCACCGGCACCGAGAACCTCCTCATGGCGGCGGTACTCGCCCGGGGAGAGACGGTGCTCGACAACTGCGCCTGCGAGCCCGAGGTGGTCGACCTCGCCCGGTTGTTGGTCGCGATGGGCGCCGAGATCGAAGGCGCCGGCACCGAGACGATCCGGCTGCGCGGCGTCCCCGCCCTGCACGGCGCCTCGCATCGCGTCATTCCCGACCGGATCGAGGCGGGAACCTACCTGATCGCGGGCGCCATCACCGGCGGTGAGGTCACGCTCGAAGGTGGCAGTGCCGACGACCTGGCGCCCCTCCTCGACCTGCTGCGCGGCTGCGGCGTCACGGTCGAAGTCGCGGCCAGCGGCGAGATCACGGTCGCCCGCGACGGCGCGCTCAAGCCGCGGGACGTCGTCACCGCCCCGTTCCCCGGCTTTCCGACCGACCTGCAGGCGCAGTGCATGGCTCTCGCGACGCAGGCGCAGGGGATGACGACGATCTGCGAGACGGTATTCGAGAACCGCTTCCAGCACGCCGCCGAGCTGGCGCGAATGGGCGCCGACATCCGGCTCGACGGGCGTTACGCCCGCGTGCACGGCAGGACCGCGCTCTCGGGCGCGACCGTCATGGCGACCGACCTGCGCGCCTCGGCCTGCCTCGTGCTCGCCGGGCTGGTGGCGGAGGGCGAGACGATCGTCGATCGCATCTACCATCTCGATCGCGGTTACGAGGCGATGGAGGCGAAGTTGAACGCCCTCGGCGCCCAGGTCTCGCGGATCGGCGGCACCGGTCTCGGCGCCGCCGACAGAGCCGACGTCGCGGGCACGCCTGCCACACCCGTGAACCGTTGACGCGGCTTGCGGACGAACGGGAGAAAACGGTCATGGACAACGGATGCCTCTTCTGTCGCATCGTCGCCGGCGAGATTCCTGTCCGGCGGCTGTTCGAGGACGACGAGCTCATCGCCTTCGCGGACATCGCTCCGCAGGCCCCCGTGCACCTGCTGATCGTGCCGAAACGCCATGTGCCGCATCTGTTCGCCTCCGGCGTGGACGACGCGCCGCTTCTCGGCCGGATGGTCACCACAGCCACCGATCTGGCGCGCCAGGCCGGGCTCGAAAGCGGCGGATTTCGTCTGGTCATGAACTGCCTCGCCGGCGCCGGGCAGTCGGTCTTCCATCTCCATCTCCACCTGCTCGGCGGCCGCCCGCTCGTCTGGCCTCCGGGATGATCCGTCGATGATCCTGCGGCTCGCTTCGATGCTGCTCGCGGCCACGATCGATCCGCGCATCGGCCTCGTCGAGCTGCAGGGAGCCGGAGAGAACGAGAGGGCGCTCGAGGAGGCGAAGTGTCTCGCCGACGCCGAGCCCGGCCGCGCCCGCGCCATCGGGCTCGACTTCCTGCGCGGCCATCTGCTGGAGCGGCTCGGCCGGCTGAGCGAAGGGACCGAGGCTTTCGCGCTGGCGATCGGCGCCACTCCCGATCTCGCGCCGTGGGCGCGCTACCGGCTGGCGGCGGTGCAAGAGCAGCTGGGGCACCCGGAGGTCGCCGCCGGCATCAGCGCCACCCTCCTCGCCCAGGGCGCTCCCAAGAGGCTGATCCCGCCGGCGGCGACGCTCCTCTTCCGCACCGTGCGGCGCGGCGGCGATTGCCGGCTGCTGCGCGGCGTGCCGATCGCCACCCTCCCGCCGGGGACGGCGCGCGATTTCCGGCTGGTGGTCGCGGAGTGCCACCTGCGGCACGACCGCACGGCCGAGGCGAGACAAGAGCTCGAGCATCTCCTGGCCTCGGGCGCGAGCGACCTCGCCGCCTTCCGCGCCGCCGAGCTCTGGCTGGCGCTCTGGCCGCAGCCCGCCGATCGCGAGCTCGCCCGCGCGCTCGGCACGGCGCTCGCCCGACAACGCGATTTCACCGCCGCGATTCCTCTTCTCGAACGCGCTCTCGTGGGTTCGACCGACTCCGGCTCCGGGCGGGACGCCGAGACCCTCTACCTTCTCGCGCGCGCCGAATTCTGGTCGGGCCGCTACCCGGAGGCGGCGCGGCATTTCGATCGCCTGGCGGCCGCCGCGAAGAGCCCCACGATGCGCGCCGACGCCCGGTACCAGCAGGCCCGCAGCCTCGAGCTCGTCGGCGACTGGCCGCGCGCCCTGGTCCTCTTCGACCAGGCCTACACCGCCGAGCCGCTCGGTGAATGGTCGGGCGCCGCCTTGCTCGCGAGCTTCCGGCTGCGCTGGCTCTCCGGTGACGAGGCCGGCGCCGCGAGACTCCTGGACCACCTCGCCACCCAACGCAGCTGGCGCCCGTCTCTCGCCCGCGGCGCCATCTTCGCGGCGGTCTCCGAGATCGTGCGCGGCGACTCGAGCGAGCGTCCGGCCCACCGGCTGCGGACGGCGGAGCGCACCGGCGCGGCGGCCGGCGAGGAGCTCGCCTACTGGCGGGGCCGGCTGGCCGAGCTGCGCAGCGACCCGGAGGCGGCCGTCGGCCACTACCTGGAAGTGCTGCGCGAACGGCCGTTCCATCCCCTCGCCACGGCGGCTCGCGGGCGCCTGGAGCGGCCGGAGCTCGCGCCGGCCGCCGAGCGGATCGGCCGGCGTCGGTCCGCCGGCAGGAGCCTCGAGGATGCCTGGGCCGCCTGGACGCTGCTCGGCGAGAGCGACAGCGCGGGCCTTCTGGCCCGCCAGCGCGGCAGCGCCCTGCTCCGGGCGCAGCCGGCGCTCGCCCTGTGGATCGATTGGCAGCCGGTTCCGGTCGCCAGCTGGCCGATCTGGACCGCCGTGCTCCTCCAGCCGGAAGAGCGGCTCCTGGCGCTCGGCCTGTGGTCCGAGGGCAGCCCGGCGCAGGCGCGCCACTTCCCGAGTCAGCAGCGCCAACTCGCCTTCACCCTGGCGCATCAGCTCGACGCCGCCGGCGCGAGCGACCGCGCCATCGAGGTCGCGGAGCGCCTGTTCCAGGGGCGTCCCCAGCCGCTCCCCGCCGAGTGGGTTGCGGTCGACCTGCGCCGGCTCCTCTACCCGCTTCCCTACCGTGCCGAGCTCGGAAAACGGGTCGGATCCAACCCCGTCGACCTCTTCCTCCTGGCCGCCGTGATGCGCGAAGAGAGCCGCTTTCAGACGGAGGCCGTTTCGCCCGCTGCGGCCCGCGGCCTGGCGCAGCTCGTCCTGCCGACCGCCCGGCGGCTGGCGCGAAAACTCGGCTGGGGCGAGGTCCGCGCCGAGGAGCTGCACCAGCCGGCGATCTCCATCGCCCTGGGCGCCGCCTACCTCGCGGAGCTCAAGCTGCGCTTCGGCGAGGGGCCGAGCGCGGCGGCCGCCGCGCCCATGTCGCCCCTGACGATCGCCGCCTACAACGCGGGTGAGGATCAGGCGACCCTCTGGCGGCGCTACTGCCAGACGGCAGAGCCCGAGGAGTACCTCGCCAAGGTCGGCTTCCGCGAGACCCGCTCCTATCTGGTTCGGGTTCTCGAGAGCCAGGCCCAGTATGCGGCGCTCTATGCGGATCCGGTCGCAGGCCGGCCGAACCGGGCAGGCCCGGCGAGATAAGCCCGGCGCCCCCGGCCTCCCGATCCGGGAGCTGCCGCCAGCCTCGCCACCTCCCCCGGGGAGACCCGGCGAAAGGGGCCCTTGCCTCCCGATGGCAGCATGGTAACCTTCCGGCCGATGCCCAGCGAGCAGGTCGAGGCCAAGGAGGCCCCCTCTCTTCCGGTGCCTGTCGAGCCGGTGCGGGTGCTCGTCCCGTCACAGATCGGCATCCTGGGAGTGGAGTTCTACGGCCTCGCCATCGGTCGTATCCACGTCGCCCCAGCGGGGCCCACGGCGCGCCTCTTCCATCCCCTTTCTGCCTTCGAAGAGTCGGAGTTCCTGGACGAGGTTTTCGGCCGCCTCTCCGAGTACTTCGCCGGCGCGCGCCGGGCCCTGGAGCTCGAGTTCGATCTTGCCCCGTCGGGTGTCGATTCGTTCTCACGCCGGGTCCTCAAGGAGGCCCTGCGCACGCCCTACGGCAAGACGCGGACCTACAAGGAGATCGCCGACGCCTCCGGACGCCCCGAGGCCTACCGCCAGGTCCTGTCGATTCTCCTCGACAATCCGATCCCGTTGCTCATCCCCTGCCACCGGATCATCCCGACGAAAGAGGGCATTGGCGGCTGGGTGGGTGGCGCGTCGCGCAAGCGCTGGCTGCTGCGGATGGAGCGCGAAAGCCCCGCGCAGACGGTCTAGCCCGGCTCCGCCCCAGGGCGCTGCGACTTCAGCCGATTCGGGCGCGCCAGGACGCCGGGCGCAGCAGGTGCGCGACGCTCCGGACAACGAGCCCGGCCCGGCTCCACGCCGTGCGGTGCGCGGCGAAGAGCGCTGCCGCCGCGGCCTCGGCGTCGGCATCGAGCGGCGCCGCCGCACGCAGTGCCTCGAGTTGGGCCAGACCGAAAGCGCCCGGCGGCACTTCGAGCCAGCGCACCCGGAGCGCCGGCTCGAGCTGCGCAGCCCGGGCGGGCGACAGCGGCGGGTTGCCGATCAGTGCGATGCGCCCGGCGGCGGCGTCGAGCAGCCAGGCCAGCCGGCGCAAGATGAGCCGCGGGGTGTTGAACTCGCTGGCTTCGACCAGCACCGGCTCCGGCTCGCCGCGGACCGACAACCGGACATGCCCGCCGAAGACCGGTCCGAAGCTCCGCCGGGGCGGCGCCGCTGCGAGCCACGCCACGGCCAGCCAGGGGGCGAGCACGCAGGCGAGCGCCGTCGCGGCAAAGCGCTCCGCGGCCCGGCGCAATCGCCCGCCGAGTGCCGGCCGGTCGAGGTCGGCAAGCAGCAGATCGTCGTCGATCGCGGCAACGGCCCCGCTCGCGACGTCGAGCACGAGTTGGCCGTCGAGAATGAGCCCCTTGCCAGCGAGCAGCCGCCCGACGTAGGTGCGCGGCAGGACGACGCACCGCTCGAGCGTGCAGTCGTCGTCGATGAGACATCGCGGCCCGATGGCGACCGCCGGTCCGAGGCGCGCGCGATCGGAAACTCGCGCCTGCGCGCCGATCAACACTGGCGGCTTTTCGACGGCAGCGAGCGAGAAGCGGCTGCCGCGGGAGATGCGGACCCCCGGGACGACCTCGAAGCCCGGCAGCACGAAACCATCCGCCTGCTCGAGGAGCGCGAGTTGCAGCTCGAGGTAGCGGGCCGGGCTGCGCAAGCGACGCCGGGGGACAGCTCGCGCCAACCGCCCGCTCGCCCCCTCCAGACGCAGCACCCAGCCGTCGTCGTCTTCCCAGTCCTCGTCCGGGGCGCTGCGGCTGCCACGTTCGCCTGCCACCGGCGCGACCAGAGCATCCGGAGCCAACAGGTAGAAAGGGCCAGCGGCCGCATCGAGACGCGCCAGCTGGCCAGCGAGCGGCAGATCCCGCGGCAGCGCCACCACCTCCGCCTCGACGCCCCACGCCTGGCCACCACGCAGGAAGTCGCGCACCCGTTCGGGCCGGTCGTCGGCGAGCACGATCACCCGACGCATGCCGATGGAGTTGGCGAGCTCGAGCTGATACTCGACGAGCGCCTTGCCCAGAATTGGCAGCAGAGGCATGGGCCGTCGCCGCAGAAGCGGCTCGAGTGCCACCTCGGCGTGGGCGGCGGGGACGACGAGCGTGGTCATGTTGCCGCCCCGCTCGGCGGGCGACCGAGCCCGCGATGGAGTCTCCGGATCCGCAGCAGGTCGCGGAACATCCGGTAGGAGTCGCGCACCGGCTTCACTTTGGTGCCCGGCGCATCGACCCAGCGCACACCGACTTCCACCACCTTCCAGCCGAGGCGGCGGGCGAGGTAGAGATGCTCGACGTCGAACGAGAATCCCGGCAACTTCTGGAGCTCGGCGATCCGGTGCGCCACCTCGCGGCGATAGCACTTGAAACCGCACTGGCTGTCGCGCACTCCGGGGACGGCGAGCAGCCGGACGAGGGTCGAGAAGACCCCACCCATCAGCCGCCGATGCAGCGGCTGCGGCTCGACCTCGCTCGTCTTTAGGCGGCGGGAGCCGATGGCCACGTCGGCGCCGGCGGCGAGAGCCGCGAGGAGCTTCTCCACCTCCTCGATCGGGGTCGACAGATCGGCGTCACTGAACAGAACGAAGCGGCCCCGGGCGAGCGCGAAGCCGCGCCGCACCGCCTCCCCCTTGCCGTGGTTCGAGATATCGGTGGCGATGCGCGTCGTCACCTGCTCCTTCATCAGGGATCCGTAGATGTCGATCGTCTTGACGACCTCGAGAGTCAGGTCGCGGGACCCGTCATCGACGAGGATGAGCTCGCTCGGCTTCCCCCAGTGCTGCAGGAAGTCCTTGACCCGGATGAGCGTGTCGGCGATCCGCGCCTGCTCGTTGTAAGCCGGAATCACGACCGAGAGCTCCGGCTCGGCGAATCCGGGTGCGTCGCTCAATACGCTCCGCGGCCCAGAAGCACCGCCGGTACCGTCTTGACCAGAATCCATGCGTCCCTCCAGAAGGTGCGCGTCTCGATGTACTGGACATCCAGGCGCACCTGTCCCTCGAACGGAATGTTGCTGCGGCCAGAGACCTGCCAGATGCAGGTCAACCCGGGCTCGGCGTCGAGCCGCCGGCGCTCCGCCGGCGTGTACTGCACCACTTCGGCGGGCACTGGGGGCCGCGGGCCGACAATCGACATCTCGCCGCGCAGCACGTTGAGCAGCTGCGGCAGCTCGTCGAGTGAAGTGCGACGCAGGAGCCGTCCAACGCGGGTCACCCGCGGGTCCCACTTCATCTTGAAGATCACGCCACCGGCCTCGTTGTGCTGCTCGAGCTCGGCTTTGCGGCGCTCGGCGTCGACGTACATGGTGCGGAACTTGTAGAGCCTGAAGAGCCTGCCGCGGCGGCCGACGCGCGTCTGGGTGAAGAAGACCGGTCCGGGCGAATCGAGCCGGATCGCGGTGGCGAGTCCCATCCAGATCGGCGCCGAAAGCAGCAGCATGGCTGCTCCGGTCACCAGGTCGAAAAGGCGCTTGAGCAGCCGCGAACCCCCGACCACCGCCTCCCAGGAGCGGTACTTGAGCGTCAGGCGGAGGCGCGCGAAACCGCGCTCGGAGCCGAGCATCGACTGCCAGCGCCGGATGAGGTCGTCGTCGGCCGCGCTGGCCGGACGCGCGGGACGGTGGGAGGATGCGGGGTCGCCGAGAGTCATCGCGATCCGATCTAGAGCGTTCGCCCGAGCTGGAGCGCCAGCAGGGAGGGCAGAATTTCGTTGAGGAACTGGGCGAAACTGGCGAGCCGCCGGCGCGGCACGTAGACGATGTCGCCGACCGCGAGCTCGGGATCGGGCACTGTGCCGTCGAGCACCGCCCGCACGTCCACCGAAAGCAGGCGCTGCTCGCCGTCCACTTCGCGCAGGATGACGACGTCGCCGAGCCGCGCCGTCGGTTTGAAGCCTCCCGATTCGGCGACCGCCTGCAGCAGGGTCACCCGGCCGCGGAAGCCGTAGGCACGCGGCTTGAAGACCTCACCCAGAATGTGAACCTCCTGGGCGAGCGACGACGGCAGATAGAGATAGTCGCCGTCCTCGAGCGCCACGTCTTCGCGGGTGTCGCCGCGCCGTACGAGAGCTTCGAAGTCCACCGGGACCACCTTGCCGCGCCGCACCAGGTAAGCGTTCTTGAGATCGGCGACCTCGATCGTCGAACCTTCGTACTGGCCGGACGCGAGCCCCTGGGCGAGAGCGAGGGCGGTGATGATCGTGGTGTGGGAGTCGATCGGATACATGCCGGGACTCACCACCTTGCCGAGGATGGCGAACTGCGCCGCGCGCGCCTTCTTCACGAGCACGGTCACCTGCGGAAAGCGCAGGAAGCGAGTGAGCTCTTTCTCGAGCCCGGCGCGGAACTCCTCCGTCGTGAGACCCGCAACCACGAGATCGCCGACGTAGGTGAAGCTGATCTTCCCGTCCGGCCGCACGGGCAGCTCCCGGCGGAGGTCCTCGTGGCCGACGACGAGAATGTCGATGACATCTCCCGGACCGAGGCGATAGTCGGCAAGGCCGGCGCCACGCGCTTCCTCGACCGACTCCCAGACGGGAAGCGCCGGGCCGGTGAGTCGGGGCGGGACGACAGCCGGTGCGGCCGCGAGAGCGGCCCCGCCCGCCGGCGGCTCCGCGGGAGTCTGCGCAGGAGGATTCGCCGCGCAGCCGCTCCAGCCCAGCCCGGCGGCGACCGCCGTGCCGAGGAGCGCGTGGCGCAGAGACGAGCTTCGCTGTGGCGTCATTGCGCCTGCCGTTTCTGGCCAGCCGACTTGCGGGCGAAGAACGGGTCCACATAGTCGGCCGGAACCCTGTTGAGAATGGCGCCGAGCACCGGCACCCGCGCGCCGGCGAGCCGCGAGATCGCCTCGCGGAGGATGCCGCGCGGCTCCTCGAACGCCGCAGCGACCAGCACCACCGCGTCCGCCACCTGCGCGAGGAGCAGCGCATCGCTTCCGACGAGCACCGGCGGTCCATCGACGAGCACCAGGTCGAAGGCGGCGGCGAGCTCTGTCAACGCGCGACTCATCGCCGGGCCGGCCAGCGCTTCGGCAGTGAGGTGGCGACCGGACTGGAGGTAGCTCGGCCCGGAGGAGTCAGGACGTCGCAGCACCGCCTCCAGGGTCGCTGTGCCGGCGAGGAACTGCGCCAGACCGGGCGCCCCCGCGATGAGCCCGAGCCGCGGGGCGAGTCCGTCCAGACTCGGCTTGCGCGGCTGACCATCGACGACGCACACGGCGAGACCGCGCGAGGCTGCGACTCGCGCCAGATTGAGCGCCACGGTCGTCCGGCCCTCGAGATGAGCCGCGCTCGCCAGCAGGAGCTTCCAGCCACCGTTCGCGGTGCGCAGGAGCAGAAGGCGAGTGAGCAACTGGCGGAAGGCCTCGAGCGCCGGATCGGCATCGCCGACCAGCGGCGCGCGCTCCCCCGAGAGCAGAGGCACCTCGCCCAGGGCCGGCACACCGAGCGCGCGTTCGACCTCGCGCACACCCTTGAGACGGGTATCCGCGAGCTCGCGCACCAGCGCGACGCCGACGCCGGCCGCGACGCCGCCGACGAGTCCCAGCAGGACGATCCACTTCGCCGGCGACGGCAGCGGATAGTCGGGGATCCGCGCCTCCTGCATGATCGAGAAGTTGGCCGCGGTCGAGTCGCGGATGATCCGCACCTCTTCGACCCGCGAAGCGAGGGTCCTCTCGACCTCGTCCAGGGTATCGAACTCCTGCTGCAGTCGCGCGAGCTCCGACTCGACCTCGGGCAGGGTCTGGAGCTCCGCGCGGTAGCGGTCGCGCACCGCGGCGTAACCGCGCGCTCGCGCCTCGCGCGAGGTGGACTCCACGGTCTTCTCGACCAGCGACTGCTCGAGTACCGACAGGACGGGGTTGCGCGAGACGGTGCTCTCGTAGAGCTGTTCCTCCAGCCCCTGTCGCGCCAGCTCCTCCATGCGGGCGATCTCGTTGCGCGCCTCTTTCACCTGGGCGCTCTCCTCGGTGTAGACCGAAAGCAGGTCCGCGAGCAGGGTCTGCAGCTCGAGCAGGCGTGCCTGCACCGGCTTCTTGACGAAGACCGACGACACCACCGTTCCGTCCTGGCGCGCCAGCTCACGCCGGGTGACCCCGAGAGCGTCGGCCGCCATGCCGGCGTCGAGGCGCTCCTTCTCCGCGAGCGCGTCGAACTCGGAGAGCTTCTCGATCAGCTTCCCGGCCTGGTCGGAGAGCTTGATGACGCCGTGCTCTTCCTTGAACGCCACCAGCCGCGCCGCGATCGCGCGGTCGCGCTCGCGCGTCTCGACGAGCTGCTGCGAGAGATAGTCGTAGGCCTGGATCGCCTCGAGCTTCTGCAACCGGTCGACGTTGACCACGAACGCCCGCGCCAGAGCGTTGGCGACGGCGACTGCCACCTGGGGATCGTCCCAGGTGACCAGGATCTCGACCAGGTCCGTGTCCTTCGGGTTCTCCACCCGCACCCGCTGCGACAGCGTCGCAGCGTCGACGTCGAGCTTGAGCTCATCGATGACCGATCTCAGGTTCTCGTTCACCTTGACCAGCCGCATCACCGTCGGCATGGCGTAGACCTGGAGCTTCACGATCGGAGTGTTCGAGGTGACGAGAAACTCCCTCTGCTCGCGCTTGCGCAGAATCGTCACCCAGACCTCCCATTCGCGGGAACGCGCGAACAGAGCAGCGACCAGCGCGAGCACGAAGATCGCACCCGCGACGAGCAGAATCTGCTTGCGCCGGCGGCGCATTCCCAGCAGCAGCAGCCCCAGATCGAACGGCAGGCCGGCGGAAGCCTCCTCGCGTTCGCCCGCGGCTTCGACGATGAACTGCGGCATCGCCGGGGCGCCGGGCTCCGGTGTTCCGGCTGGCGCCACCGGCACGGCCGGCGTCGTGGGCAACGTCTTCGGCAAGAGTGCCGGCGGAGCGTCCGGCAGCAGGTCGCGCACCCGCAGATCGTCGCCGGGTCCGCTCACGCCTCGCTCCCTCCCCGCTGCCGCTCGAGGTCGAGCAGCACGGTGCGGATCTCGCCCGGGCCGACGGCCACGGCGCCATGGGAGGCGGCGACCGCCAGGGCGAGGCGCGCGACGCGGTTGATCTCGCGCGGCACACCGCGCGTGCCCGAGGCCAGGACCGTGACGGCCTCGGGGGAGAACAGCTGGCCGGTCGGGTGCCCCGCCGCGCGCAGGCGGCATTCGAGATAGGCGGATGTCTGCGCGGGATCGAGCGGCCGCAGGTGAAAGCGCAGGCCGGCCCGCTGATCGAGCTGCGGCAGCTCGAGCAGGCGGCGGCGAAGCTCGGGCTGGCCGACGAGCACGAGCTTCATCTCGAGGCGGCCGTCGGCCAGATTGATGAGTGCGCGCATTCCCACCAGCGCTTCGAGCGTCAGCTCCTGTGCCTCGTCGAACAGCAGCACGATCGGCACCGCGCGTGCCTCGGCGATTCTCTGCAGGCGGGCGACGAGCTCGCGCTCGCCCGCCGTGGAGGAGAAGTCGGCGGCCCCGAGCTGCCCCAGCGCCTCGCGCAACAGTTCGACCCACGGATAGTGACTGGAAGTGAGCTGGGCCACCAGCCGGAAGGGCGCGCTCGCCGCCGCGAACAGCGCACGCACCAGACTCTTGCCGCAGCCGATCTCCCCAGTCAGCAGGCCGAGCTGCGCCCCGCGCTCGCGCGCCAGATACTCGAGTCGGGCCAGGGCCTCGGCGTGGCCCTCGGAGGGAAAGAAGAAGTCCGGATCGGCCGCCCCTTCGAACGGAGCGCGCTCGAGTCCCCAGGCCACGAGCCCCGCAGGCGCCGGCGGGCGATTCATGGTTGCACCTCCGGCGTGGCGCGGACGAAGAGGCGGATCGGCAGCGGCTGCCCCGCCGCGGCGACGATCTCGGCGGTGCGTTCGGCCGTATGAGCGGCCAGCCAGTCGATGACCTCCTGGGGAGTCGCGCCGCCATAGAGATCGCCGCGGGTCGTGGTGAGGAAAGCGACGAAGCGCGGATCCGCCACCCGTGTCAGCAGCTCAGCTGCGTTCCGTGGTTCATAGGCGCTCGACCAATAGCGGCCGGTACGGAAGAGGTAGTACTGGAGTGCCGGAACCTCCGGAGAAAGAAACGCCGGCTCGCGGATGTCACGCCCGGCGAGGAGCGGCGCGACGAGCCGCGCCGCTTCGCGATAACCGGTGCGGTGCCCCAGGCATTCGCGCTGCACCGTCATCGCCGACCCGGCGACCGCCGCGACCCCGGCTGCGCCGACCAACGCGAGCGTGCCGAGGGACCAGCGCGAGCCGGCGAAAGCCAGCGAGGCAGCGCTCGCGGCGAGGAAGAGCGCCACCCCGGCCGCCATCGCCGGAGAAGGGAAGAGCGGGCTCGCGCCGCTTTGCCAGAGCGCCAGGCCAGCGAGAGGAAGCACGACCAGCGCGGCGGCGAGCGCCGGCCGCAGGCGCTCGCGATGCCGGAGCAACACGGCCACGCCGATGCCGGCGAGCGCCGCCAGGCTGGGCAGCAACGGGAAGGAGTACTGGCGGAGCTTCACGCCCATGAAGGAGATCAGGAGCAGCTCGGCGGCGAGCGCCAGCCAGAGTGGACGCTGCGGCAGCGAGGTCTCGCGGCCCGGCGCAGGCACGTCGCGCGCCGTGAGCGCGGCGGCGACCAGCGGCAGCGCCATGAAGCAGCTCTGCAGCGTCCCCCGCAGGTAGAAGCTCCACGGCTGGTGCCAGTAGCCGGCGAACTCCTGGCCGCCGGCCCGCCCGAAAAGCGAGAAGATGAAGTACTGCTCGAACCAGTGCGGAATCGTCGCCGGCGAGAACCACGCCACGAGCGCGAGGTGGCTGCCTCCCACCGTGATGAAGGCCACGCCGGCGAGCGCCATGCGGCCCCAGGAGCCCGCCTCGCGGCGGCGGCGAGCGTCGGCGAGGAGCGCCACCGCGACCGGCGCGATGAACAGGCCGACCAGCCACAGCTTGACGAGAAAGCCGCAGCCCCAGAACAGGCCAGCGAGGAGCGCCGGCGCATTGCGCCGCTCCTCGAGCGCGCGCACAGCCGCCCAGACACCAGCCAGGCCGAACGCCGCCAACAGACCTTCGCCCATGACCACGCGCGAGGAATAGACCAGCGGCGGCAGGAGCAGCGTCGCGATGCCAGCCGCCCAGGCGGCGAAGCCACCGTAGCGACGCGCGACCAGCAGCCCCACCAGCCACGCACACGCCAAGCCGGCGAGCGCCGGCACCAGGCGCACCGCGAGCTCGGTCGGCCCCAGCAGGGCGACCGGTCCGGCGAGCAGCAAAGGAAAGAGGAACGGCTTGTTGTCCGGCGCCGAAAGCGGGTCACGACCGAGGTTGAGCAACTGGTCGAAGCCGCCCTCGATGAGGTTACGGGCGTAGGTCCCGTAGTAGCCCTCGTCACCACCCACGAGGTCCGGTTCGCCGAGCTCGACGAACCGCAGAGCGAGCCCGGCGAGCAGCAGGCCGGCCAGCACGTAGGCACCTCGGCGTCCGATCACGGTCGGGTCACCGGCGGCTGGTAGAGGAAGAGATTCCGGCCCAGCACGCTCGTGAGCTCGTAGTGGCGAACGACCGCCGCGCGCACCGCCGGCGACCAGTTCGAGTAGACCGGATCGGACTCGCCGAGATCGCTGTCGGCGAGCACCACGGCGATCGCGCCGCGTTCGAGGTCGGCGACCAGTCGGCTTTCGTCGAACCGTCCGGCGGCCGTGAGACAGGCGAAGATCGACGGATCGTTGAGGTACGGCACCGCCCCGGCACGCAGCGCGCTGGTGATCTCCATGGTCAGCACCGAGCGCCCCGAGAGCACCGGCCGCAGCGTCGACTCGGCGGTCGCGCGCTCGGCGCGACCGCGAAACTCCAACGCGACTCGCGGCAGCGCGACGACGAGACTCGCCGCGGTCAGGGCGAGGGCGAGGCTGAGGCCACGCACGGTCCCGTGGACCCGCTTCCAGGCGAGCGCCAGGACAGGCGCCGCGGCGAGGCCGGGCTCGACGAAGTAGTTGACGTTCGCGCCCACCTTGCCCACCGTCGCGAGCGCCAGGACGAGCGCGACCAGGGAGTAGAGCGCGACCAGCCGTTCCTCGGGCTCCCCTTCGACGAGCCCGGCGATCGCCAGCCCGGCCGCCACCACGAGCAGCGGCTGGCCGAGCGCCATCTGGACCGCCTTGAACAGACCCCCGATCGAGAACGGGTTGGCGCCGTTGAAGCCGAAGACCGCGGTGACGAAGCCTCCGCCGGTCGTGAGCTGCATCGCCGCGAGCCCCGCCAATCCGAGGACGATGGCGGCGCCGGCGAGGATCCCGGCGTCGCGCACGCGCCGCCGCCAGAGGCAGGCGAGGAAGAGCGCCACCGGCGCGGCGAGAGCCGTCGGTTTGGTGAACAGGGCGAGGACGAACAGCAGGGCGGCAAGCGCCGGAGCGACACGACCGCCGCGCATCGCGACCGCGAGGCCGGCGAGAGCCAGGCCGGCGGCGAGCGTGTCGACGCGATTCTGCGGCGCAAAAATGAGCACTGGCAGGAAGGAGAGCGGAGCGAGCACGCCGACCAGGCTGGCACCGCTGCCCGGGCCGGCGATCCGGCGCCCGATCGAGAAGGCGGAGCCCAGAGCGAGCGCCAGCCCGGCGAGCGAGAGGAGGCGTCCCGGAACGAGCGTGGGCGTCGCTCCGACCCGTCCCAGAAGCCCCCCGCCGAGCTCGTAGAAGACCGGTCCGTAGAGGTGAATGCGGTACGGCGGCTCGGCCCAGCCACGGGGGTCGAACGGCGACCGGCCCTGCGCCGCGTCGAGCTGGGCGGAGAGCACGACCCCCTCGACGTAGTCGCCGGGCAGGTCGCGGCGCACCTGGTCGGCGGCGTGCAAAGTGAAGAGCACCGCGCCCGCGGCGAGTCCCGAAAGAACCGCGAGGTGCAGGAGGCGTTTCATCCGCGCCGTCCCGGGACGCCGGAGATCTCGTGGTACAGCACCTCGAGCCGGGCGCCGATCGCGCTCCACGCATAGTGCTCCGTGACCTCCGAGTGACCGGCTTCGGCGAGCTCCCGCCGCCGCGCCGGGTCACGCAGGAGCTTGCCCACCGCGAGCGCGAGCTCCGCCGGCGCTCCCGGCGTCACGAGGAGACCGGTGCGCTCGGAAGCCACGAGCTCGGCGAGACCTCCCACCCTCGAGGCGACAACCGCGAGACCGCAGGCCCAGGCTTCGAGCACGACGATGCCGAACGGTTCGTGGCGCGACGGCAGCACGAAGAGGTCCGCTGCGCGGTAGAGATCGGCGAGCTCGGCGCTCTCCGGGGCGATCGGTCCGAGCAGGTGCAGCCGATCGGCGACGCCGAGCAGGTGAGCGCGGGCGACCACCGCGGCGTCGTACCCAGGGACGGTGACCGGGCCGGCGAGCGCGGCATGGACTCCGGGCAGCGCTGCCAGGACGTCGACGATGGCCAACTGGTCCTTCTGCGGATCGAGCCGCGCCACCGTGAGCAACAGCGGTGCGTCCCCGGCGAGACCGAGGCGCTGCCGGCCGCGTGCCCGGTCTCCGCCGGCGAGGCGCGTCGCGTCGACGCCGTTGGGCAGACGCTCGACACGGGTGCCCGGCAGCGCCGTCACGGCGCGGACGCGTTCCGCCTCCGACAGCACGAGGACGAGATTGGCATCGCGCAGGAAGCCCCGGCTACCGAGCATCGCCGCCGGGAGTTTCCCCCAGTCGAGCGTCCGCCGAGTGGGGGCGGTCATCTCGCGCACCTCCGCTTCCGGCACGTCGAAGGCGCCACCGTGGAGCTGCACGACATAGGGCACACCGAGCCGCCGCGCCGCGAAGCGCACGTGACCGGCGAGACGCTGCATCGTATGGCAGTGCAGAACGTCGGGCCGGGGCGCCGCGAGGAGCGCCCGCAGCAGTCCGGGAGAGAGCGGATTTCCCCCCTTCGCGTCGAGCGCTCTCCGCCCGGCCCGCGACAGCGGGAAACGGCCATAGGTGTAGCCGAAACGCCGCACCGGAACACCAAGCACCTCGTCGCGTCCGGGGCGGGAGAACGCTGAGGTCGCGAGAAGCTCGGCGTCGTGGCCGCTGGCGCGCTGGGCTCGCGCGAGCGCCGCGACGACCGCTTCGGTGCCGCCCCACGCCGTGGCGGTGAAACGGCGGGCGATGTGGAGGATTCTCATCGCTCCACACCCAGCAGGAGGAGCGCCCACCGTCGTCCCGGGAAGTTCGTCGTGCGCAGGCGGTAGCGTTCCTCGGTGCCCAGCACGCCGGAGATCCGCACGCCCAGGAGCATGAGCGGCAGCGCCGCGCCCAGGCCGATCACGAGGCCCCATCCGCCATTGAGCCATGGGCGGGCTAGGGCTGGCAGCAGGCCGAGGCCGAGCCCGGCGGCGAGGCGCAGGATCCAGCGCCAGGGAAACTCGAGCGGGCCTGTCTGGCGCAAGGCGTAGCGCAGGGTGAGCGGGGTCACCAGGAGGAAGGACAGGACCACCGCTGCGACCGCGCCGGCGACCTTGAAACGCGGAATGAGGAGGAAGTCGAGGGCCAGAGTGACGCCGATCTGCGCCACGCCGAAGCGCAGCGTCCGGTGCGAACGTTCCAGGACGTTCAGCGCCGCGCCGACCGGAAGAGAGACGAAAGGCAGCAGGTGCACGATCGCGAAAACCTGCGCGAGATCTCCCGCCGGCGCCATCTCCGCGCCGTAGAGCAACACGACAGCGCGGTCGGCCCAGGCTGCGCCGAGGAAGGCTACCGGCAGGGTGACCACCGCGAGCAGCTTGTAGTACCAGCCGACGAGCGAGGCCAGCCGGCTGGGGTCGCGGTGCACCGTCGAGGTCATCGCGGCGAGCACGACCGCGTAGAGCGAGAGCGGCACGAGCTCGAGTCCGAGCTGCGGCAACGAGTAGGCGAGGTCGTAGAAGCCCACCACCGCGGGCGAGGTCACAGCGGCGAGGAAGTAGATCTCCGACTGCCGCTGCACGACCAGATTGACCAGACTCGAACCGAGCTGCGAGCCGGCATAGGCGGCGAGGCGCCGCGGCGCGATCGCGGCGTCGCTGCGCTGCGGAATCGCCGCGAGCTCGCGCCGCAGCGACGGCAGGAGAATCGCGACCGCCGCGAGCAGCGCCACCGCTTGCGCCGCGAGGACCGCCCCGGCGCCGCCGCCGGCACGCAGCCAGAGGGCGGTGATGCCGAGCCAACCCAGCCCGGTGACCGTCGTCGCCATGGCCAGAATGCGCGCGCGCGCGAGCGCGAAGTGAATCTGATAAAGGGTCTCCTTGAAGGCGAACGCGGCGGCGAAGAGACAGACCATCGGCAGGAGCGGCAGCAACGCTGGCGTGAAGAGACGCTCGAAAAGCGGGGCGAGGAGCAGGAGCAGCGCGCTTGCCGCCGCCCAGAGCGCGCACTGCAGCAGCAGAACCGTGCGCACCAGGCGTCGCGCGCCGCCGCGCGCCCCCTGCGCTTCGAGCTCCGGCACGAAGCGCAGCAGCGCGCGGTCGAGGCCGGCCGAAACCAGCAACACGCCGAGGGCGCCGAGATTGCGCGCCAGCGACCAGACGCCGAAAGTGTCCTTGCCCAGCAGGCGCGCCGCGAGCACCGAGACGCCGAGGGTACCCGCGAGTGTCGCGACCTTGGCGAGGATCGACCACATCGCCTGGCCCGCGACGCGCTGCGAGGCCGACGGAACGGCACCCGGTGCGGCGAACGCGGTCCTGCCGTCTAAGGCGCCGTCGCCCACGCCGCCATCTCGCGCATCAGACCGTGAAAGTCGAGAATCGAGCGCGTCTCGGTCGCGGGCTCGAACGACGCGAGGAGTGTGGCGTCGGCGTCGGGATGCTCCGGCCGATAGCCGTGCATGCCGGCGGGGGCCACCCGCCCCATGTGCGACGGATTGAGCAGGACGCCGGGTTCGAGGGCGTAGATCCCCTGCCCGAACTTGCCGTCCGGCCAGAAGGTGCCGTAGGCCTCGAGCTCCTCCCGCCGCACCCAGCGCGCCTGCGGACCGTCCGGGAGCGCGGCGCGGATCGCGGCTTCGGCACCGGCGGAGAAGAACCAGAAGCGCATCATGGTCGAGTCGTGAACGGCGGCATAGTCCACGCCGAAAGCGAGCCCGAGAGCTTCGATCCGCGGCATCCAGTCGACCACCGTGTGGATGGTCGTCATACCGTGATCGGAGATCAGGGCGAAGCGCACTTCGTCGTACTTCGCCCGCGCGGCGGCGAGGAGTTTCGCGACCTCGGCCTGATACCAGCGGAGCTTCTCGTCGACACGAGGAGAGTCCTTGGTCGTCTCGTGCATAAGGCCATCGAGATCGGCGCTGTAGAGAAAGGCGAAGCGCGGCCGGCCGGTGGCAACCGCGGCCGTGAGCGCGGCCAGGTTCTCGCTCTCCGAGCGTCGCCAGTTCGAGACGTGGTGCGGCACGCCGCGGCTCGCGAGCTCGTCGAAGATCGAACCGCCGCGGTTGATGCCGCCCGGCCGGAAGATGTCCTTCTTCTCGGCGTAGTCGTAGAGCGGCAGCGCCTCGAACGGCAGGTTGTAGATCTGGAAGTAGCCGTCGAAGCCGTAAGCGGCGGCGATGCCCTTCGACAGGTAGCGCCGCACCCGGCCGCGATCGAACAGCGAGCGCGGCAGGAAGCGCAGCAGTCGCAGTATCTTGAACGGACTCGTCGCTGGCGAGTAGAAGAAGCTCGACCAATGGTCGTTCTGGTCGGGAGGCCGGCCGGTGAGGATCGCCGGCACGCAGGCCGAGGAGAAGCCGAAGATCGACGGCACGCGGCGCCGGCAGGTCAGGGAGTCGAGGAACCAAGGTCGAGAACGCAAGACTTCCCAGCCGCAGGCATCCACGAACATCACGATGGCCATCCGGCTCGGCACGGCTCTCCCCTCCCCGACCTTCGCGGCAGTATTGCGCTTTCGCTCCCTTCGCGATAGGGCCAGACGGGTGGGTACCGCATGGGGGGGGTGGCCTATACTGCCGGCTGCCCGATGAGAGTCCTCTTCGTCAACGAGAAGGGCTGGTACTTCGGCGGCGTCGAGCAACTCGTCGACGACACCGCTGCGGGGCTCGCCGCACGCGGGCACGAGCCTCACCTCCTGTCGAGCGAGCCTATGGCGATCGGCCGATCGGGACTCGCCGCCGCTTTCACCTCGCGTCACCTCCTCGAGCTGGGCGGCGCCTCAAGCACGTGGATGCGGCAGCTCGCCCGCGCCCTCGAAGTCGCCGACCCCGAGGTCGTCTACCTGCATCGCTGGAGTCACGCCGCGAGCTTCGACCGCCTGCTCGCCGGGCGACGCGTGCTGCGCTACGTTCACGATCACGATCTCTATTGCCCGCGGCGACACAAGTACTTTCCGCTGAGCACACGGATCTGCAATCACCCCCTGGGCTGGCAATGTGCCGTTCACGGTTGCCTCGTCTCGCCCGAAGGGCCGGTGCCGGGCCTCCCCGGGTGGATCGAGCTCGGCGCCAAGGCCGCCGAGCTCGCGCGCCAGCGCACCTTGCCGGCGCTCGCGGCCGGTTCGCGGTGGATGGTCGACATGCTGGTGCGCAATGGCTTCGACGCCGCGCGCGTCGCTCACCTTCCTCCGGTGCCTGCCGGGCTCGAACGCGAGCCGCTGCCGCCGTCGGACGAACCGATCGTGCTCTACGTCGGCCAGGTCATCCGCGGCAAGGGCGTCGACCTCCTGCTGCGCGCGCTCGCTGAAGTGCGGTCGGATTTCCGCGCCCTGATCGTCGGCACAGGCAATCACCTCCAGGAGTGCATCGCCCTGACGCGCGAGCTCGGCCTCGGCGGGAGGGTGCACTTCGTCGGCTGGGTGCCTCACGAGGTTCTTCCCGCCTACTATGCCCGCGCGCGCGTCGTGGCGGTGCCGTCACGCTGGCCCGAGCCGTTCGGCATGGTGGGGCTCGAGGCGATGTGGTCCTGCCGCGCCGTGGTCGGCTTCGCCGTCGGCGGCATTCCCGACTGGCTGGCCGACGGCGAGACCGGAATCGCTGCGCCGGAGGCCGACTGGCGGGCCCTCGGGCACGCTCTCGAGGAGTTGCTCGCCGACCCCGGCCTCGCCGAGCGCATGGGCCGTGCCGGATACGCCCGCGCGCGCGACGACTTCCGTTTCGACGACTACCTCGAGCGCACGGCGGAGCTCCTCGCGGGTGCCGGTGCGATGCCTGCCGACCCGGTAGGCGCCGCTGGAGGCCCCCGTGCCGCGAGCTGACTGCGCCGTCGCGGTCTCGCTGTTCGCGAACGATCGCGGCAACTCCGGCATCGGGCGCTATCTCAAGTCGGTCGTGCCGCGCCTCGTGGACGCCATGCCCGAGGCGACCTTTCACCTCTTCGCCGCGCGCGCCGACCAGTCCGTCTTCGCGGGATGCTTCGAGCGCTTCGACGCGCGGGTGCGCTGGCATCTGACCAGCGATTTCTGGAACCGGCCGCCGCCTTCGCTCGTCTGGCACGCCGCCTGGTGGGACCACGCCGCACGGCGGGCGGGCGCCGACGCGCTCTACTTGCCAGCTGGGAACCGGAGACTCGCGCCCTTCGCCCGCCTGCCATCGGTCGCGGTCGTGCACGACCTGTCGTGGCTGCACATGAAGGGCAAGTACGATCCCCTGCGCGAGCTCTACCTGCGCCGCCTGCTACCGTGGATGATTCGCCGCTCCACCCGCATCATCGCCATCTCACGCTCGACCGAGAGCGACCTCGTCCAACTCGCCGGCTGTCCGCCGGGCAGGATCACCCGCATCGCCAACGGCTTCGACGCCACGCAGTTCCATCCCCGCGATGCCGCAGCGAGCCGCGCGCAGCTGCAGCAAGCCGGCGTCGAGCTGCCGGAGCGCTTCCTCCTCTATGTCTCGCGCCTCGAGCACCCGGGCAAGAACCATGTGACGCTTCTCGCCGCCTACCGCCGCCTGCTCGACCAGCGCCCCGACCTCGCCGAACGGCTGGTCTTCGCAGGGGGCCGGTGGAACGGCGCCGAGGCCGTGGACGCCGCAATCGCCGACCTCGGTCTCGAAGACCGCGTGCGGCGTCTGGGTTTCGTCGCCGACGCCCATCTGCCCCTCCTCTACGCTACGGCGACGGCGCTCGTTTTTCCCTCCCTGTTCGAGGGCTTCGGGCTGCCGGTGATCGAAGCCCAGGCCTGCGGGCTTCCCGTGGCCGGCGCCGACGCCTCCTCGATTCCGGAAGTGATGGGAGGGGCCGGCCTGCTCTTCGATCCTCTCGACCCACAAGCGATCGCGACCGCGATCACCACCCTGATCGATCAGCCGGCCCTGCGGGCGGAGCTCGCGCGACGCGGGCTGGAGAACGCGCGCAGCTATACCTGGGAGGCCACCGCCACGGCGACCGCCCGCCTTCTGCGCCAGGTCATCGATGAGCGACGGGCCGAATCGCACCGCGCTTGACCGGCTGGGCCGGGCGCCGCGCCTGCGGCGCGCGCGGCTGCAGATCTCGCTCACCGCGGTCGCCTTTGCCACCGCGGCAGTGCGTCGGACCATCGACCTTGCGGTCGCTTCGACGCTCTCCCTGCTCACCGCGCCGCTCGCCCTCGCCTTCGCCCTCGGCGCGCGGCTTCGCCGACGGCCGGCGCTCGCGCGCGAAACCTATCTCGGACGCTGGCAACAGCCGATCGATCTTGCCTGCCTCGTGTCCGGGGGTCCGCTCGCTCGCCTCCCCTGGCTGTGGGCGGTGGTACGCGGCGATCTTGCCCTGGTGGGACCGGCACCACTGCTCGAATCGCAGCGCGACGAGCTCGGCCCGGCCGACCTCCAGCGCTTCGCCGTGCGCCCCGGTCTCGCCAATCTCTTCGCGGTGCGGCGCTCGGCCAACATTGCCTTCGAGGGTCGCACCCGCGCCGACCTCGAGCAGGTCCATGCCGTCGGCCCAGCGGGCGAGATCGGCCTCCTCCTGCGCTCGGTGCCGGCCGCTCTCATCGGCGGCGGTCCGCTCGCCGCGCCGCGCGAGCTCACGGTGCTCGGGGTCCGGATCGACAATTGGACGATGCCCGAGGCCGTGGATTGGTTGCTCGCGCCTCGCGAAGGCGGAACGCGCCAGCTCGCCTTCGTCAATCCGGACTGCCTCAACAAGGCCTTCGAGCACGAGAGCTACCGCCGCGTGCTCGCGAGCTGCGACGTCGTGCTTCCGGACGGCATCGGCCTGCACTACGCCCTGCGGATGCGCGGCCTGGCCCTCGCCGCCAACGTCAACGGCACCGACCTGTTTCCCCGCCTCTGCGACGCCGCCTCCGGAGCCCGCGCTTCCATCTACTTCCTCGGCGCGCGACCGGGAGTGGTCGATGATCTGGCCGCGAAGGTCCGCGAGCGCTGGCCGGCCTTGCGCATCGCCGGCACGCGCCACGGGTTCTTCGCCCGCGACAGCGCGGAAGAGCGCGAAGTCATCGGCGCCATTCGCGCCGCGGCGCCCGATCTCCTCCTCGTCGCCTTCGGCGCACCGGCGCAGGAGGAGTGGCTCGCAGCTCACCGGGCCGAGCTCGGTGTGGGAGCCATGCTCGGCGTCGGCGGACTGTTCGATTTCTATTCCGGACGCATCCGGCGAGCCCCCGCCTGGCTGCGCGAGCTCGGACTCGAGTGGACCTGGCGCCTCTTGCAGGAGCCGGGCCGGATGTGGCGGCGCTACGTGATCGGCAACCCTCTCTTCCTCTGGCGCGCCTTCCGGGAGAGCAGAGGAGTATCCTGAACCGCGGCTGTCCTTCACCGCCGCAGGGAGAGACCATGTTTGAGACGACCGTCATCGGCAACGTCACCACGCTCGTAGCGCCGAGTGAGCTCGACGCGCGCAACTCGACCGCTGCCCGCGATCACCTGAAGCGCCTCGTCGAAGGAGGCGCCAACCGCCTGGTCATCGACCTGTCGGGCGTTTCGTTCATCGACTCCTCGGCGCTCGGAGCGCTGCTCACCGTGCTCAAGGCGGCGCGAGCCGCCGGTGGCGACGTCAAGCTCTGCGGCATGACACCGCCAGTCAAGACGATCTTCGAGCTGACGCGGCTGTTCCGGGTGTTCGACGTCTTCCCGTCAGCGGAAGCCGCGGCGGCGAGCTTCTGATTCCGGATCCACGCCACAGCGCCGCCCCATGAACAAGCTGGTCGTCGCGAGCACGCTGCTCGCGGCCGGCGCTCTCACGCTGGCCGCTGCCGCCGCTGCGTGGCCCGCGATGCGGCGCTATCTCCTGTGCGCCTACTTCGTCGGTTCCGCGAACCTGTTCGACGTCAACTTCGTCTCTCACGAGCAGTACCGCGGCTGGGTTCGGGGCTTCGAGATCGGCAGCCAGGACGTGCTCGTATTCGCCCTGCTGGTGAGCGTCCTCGCGGGCGCAGCGCGCCATCCCCTGCGACTGCTGCCGGCGCTCGCGCTGCCCATCCTCGCCTGGCTGGCTCTGGCGCTGCTCTCCGCAGTCACCGCCGAAGTCCCGCTCTATGCCGCATTTGGTCTGCTCAAGTTGGCGCGCTACACGATCGCCTTCTGGGTGATCGCCAACGCCGTGCGCGACGAGGGCGACCTGCGGTGGCTGCTCTGGACTTTCGTCGCCTGCGCCGGCTGGGAGAGCTTCGACGCGGTGAAGGACTACTTCAAGGGCACGTACCGCGTGCGCGGGTCGTTCGATCACCCCAACACTCTGGGCATGTATCTGAACATGCTGGTGCCCTTCGTCCTCGCGGCGCTGCTCAATCTGCGCACCCGCTGGACGGCGCTGCTGTTCGGCGTCTTCGGCCTCGCGGCCGGCGCAATCGTCCTGACGCTGTCGCGCGGTTCCTGGGTTTCGCTCGGGCTCGCGATCGCGCTCGTCCTGCCGATCTCGCTGGTACTCCGGCTCCGTCCGCGCAAGCTGGGGCTCCTGGCGCTGATGTTCCTCCTCGCGCTACCGCCCGGTATCTTCGCCGCGCAGAAGATGGCGCGCCGCATCCGCGAAGCGCCGGCTTCCTCGGGCGAGGCGCGGGTCGAGTTCAACCAGGTGGCGCGACAGATGGCGCACGACCGCGCCTTCGGCATCGGACTGAACAACTTCTCCTTCGGTACCGATGGTCCCTACTCCGAGCCGTTCGAAGGGGGACTCGACCGCGGCGGTCTCTGCCACAACCTGTACTTCCTCTCCGCGGGCGAGCTCGGGTGGGGAGGTCTGGGGGCGCTGCTCCTCGTCTTCGCGACCGCGTTCGGGCGCAGCGCGCGATTTCTCGCCCGCAACCTCGGCGAAGACCTGCGCAGCGTCATGATGCTCGCTCTGCTCGCCAGCCTCGCGACCGTGGCTCTGCAGTCCACCCTGGAGTGGGCGCTGCTGCAGACCGGTCTCGCCACCACGTTCTTCGGCCTGCTCGCGCTCGTCCCGGCGATCGAGCGCCTGCGCGCCGGTTCGCGAGTCACCCGATACCGGGTGTCGATCAGAACACCCGCCGCGGCAGGAGCCTTCGCGCATGGAGCCTGAAGTCCTGGTCGTGATGCGCTGCCTGAACGACGCCTGGATCGTCGGTAGAACCCTGGACGCCGTCTTCGACCAGCGTGGAGTCCGGCCTCGGGTCGTCGCCATCGATTCGGGATCGCGCGACGGCTCGATCGAGATCCTGAAGGGTCATCCCCTGACGCTGATCGAGATCCCGCCGGGAACCTACATTCCCGGACGCGTGCTCAACCTCGGAATGCGTCAAGGTCCCCAACCGATCGTGGCCTTCCTCAACTCGGACTGCACGCCGCAGCACGATCGATGGCTCGAGCGGCTGGTGGCTCCGTTTTCCGATGGCCGGGTCGCCGCGACCTACGGCCGCCAGGTCGCGCGGCCGGACGCCCACCCCCTGGTGGTGCTCGACTACGAGCGCGCCTTCGGCGACGGAAGCCAGGCCGCGACGTGGCGTCACTTCTTTTCGATGGCCTCCTCCGCGGTACGGCGCAGCGTCTGGGAGGCGAGCCCATTCGACGAAGCGATCCGCTATTCTGAGGACGTGCACTGGAGCTGGCACCGCCGGCAGGAGGGCTGGCGGATCGCCTATGCCGGCGACTCGATCGCCATGCACTCGCACAACTACACCCTGGCCGAGATGCGCAAGCGCTACGCTGGTGAGGGGCGCGCTGACTCCGCCATATTTCCGCGGGACACGCACGCTACGGGCCTCCTGAGCGGACTGCTGCGCCCCTGGGCCGCAGCCGTCGTCCGCGATGTCGCAGCCTGCCTTCGCGCCGGCGAGGCCGCCGCCGCCTTCGCCTCGCCGCTGCACCGCTGGGTGCAGCGGGCGAGCTACCGGAGTGGACTTCGCGAAGGACTTGCGGATGAGTGACTTGCGTCCATTCAGCGCTCTCGCCGAGCCGGAGCTCGAGCGACGCGTCGCGCGGGATCTCGAACTGCTGCGCTGCGCCGTTGCAGCCGAGCTCGGATCCGACTGTAGCGCCCTGCTCCTCGGCGGCGGATATGGCCGCGGTGAAGGTGGTGGCGAGCGCGACGCCACAGGGGCCTGGCAGCCGCTCAACGATTACGATCTCGTCGCTCTGGTGCAAGGCGTCCCGCGATTCCGGCTCGCTGCGCTGCGCCGCCGCCTCGATGCGCTCGCCAGGGACTGGGAGCGCGAACTGGCAATCGAGGTCGAGCTCTCGCCGCTACGCAGCGAAGAGCTCCCCCACCTGCCGTTCACGATGATGTGGTGCGAGATGTTGGCCGAGCCGCGCCTGCTCCATGGCAGAAAGGAGGCTCTCGCGCGCGCCAGGCCGCTGCCGCCCGCTCAACTGCCCGCCATCGAAGGGTTGCGCTACCTGGCCAATCGCGCGGCTCTCCTGCTCTGGGCCAGGCTCGAGCCGCTGCCGCCCACCCGAGTCTGGAAGTTCGTCGGCAAGGCTTGGCTTGCCTGCGGCGCCGCGACGCTCATCGCTCGCCACCGGTTCGCGGTCGGCTACACAGCCCGGCAGAGCCTGCTCGACGGACTGGACGCCTCCGATCTGCCGCCAGTGCCGACACTCGTCGCCAGACACAGGCGCGCGCTCGAGGAGAGGCTGCGGCCGACTCCGCCTCCCGCGGACCTCGAAAGTGAGGTCGACTGCGCCATCGACGCCGTCCTCGGCTGCTGGCGCTGGGCCGAGACTCTCCGCCTGGAGTGGGCAGCGCCCTCCTGGGAGACTTATGCCGGGCGGCCCGGGCTCTTCCGCGAGGCCAACTACCGCCGGCCGGAGCTCGTTCTGCGCCATCTCCGCTGGCTCGGGCGGCGCGGGCTCTCGCCGTGGGCGGCCACCGGCGAGCATCCGCGGGCACGCCTCCTGCGCGCGCTTCCTGCTGCTCTCGCCCGCGAGGTCTCACCCGCCGCGGAGAGGCTGGTCGGAGGCCCTGCGTCGCGGCTGGCAGAGCGCTGCCTCGAGCTGTGGCGGCAGGTGCAGGCGTGAGGAGGGATGGATCGTGAACCCGAAGCGCCCGACGAGAATCCTCCTCGCCGAGGATCAGCGCCTGCAGGCGCGCATGATTCTCGCAGTCATCGAAGCCCTCGGCCTCGAACCCGTGCTCGCCGGCGACGGCGAAACGGCCTGGAGAATCCTCTCCAGCGACGACCCGCCACCGGTGGCCCTGCTCGACTGGATGATGCCGGAGCTCTCTGGAGTCGAAGTCTGCCGGCGACTCCTCGACCATCCCCGGCGCAGCTCGATCTACCTGATCCTGCTCACCGCGCGCGATACGACCGAGGACATCGTGGCGGGGCTCGAGGCCGGCGCCAACGACTTCGTCACCAAGCCGTTCGAACCGCGCGAGCTGCTGGCGCGAATCCAGGTCGGGCTGCGGGTCGTAGCGCTCGAGCGCGAGCTGGCAGATCGCATGGGGGAGCTCGAACGCGCTCTGGAGGAGCGCGCCGCTGCCGAGAAGCGTCTGCGCGAGGCGCGCGCGCGCGAGGTCGAGGTTGCCGATCGCATTCAGCAGACTCTCCTGCTCGGCGCTCCGCCGGAGTTCCCGGGCCTTGAGACCGCCGCTCTGTCGGCTGCCTCCGAGGGCGTCGACGGCGACTTCTACGACTTCATCTCGCATGGCGACGACTTGCTCGATGTGGTCGTCGGAGACGTCATGGGCAAAGGTCTTCCTGCCGCGCTGGTCGCGGCCGCGATCAAGGCCGAGATACTGCGTGTCCTCGCTCGCCGCGGCTCGACCAGCAGCGAGACCGCCGCTCTGCCCTCGCCCGCGGCACTCCTCGACGCCGTGGCGCGCGCGCTGGCACCCCGGCTCTCCGACCTCGAACGCTTCGCGACACTGGTGCTCGCGCGCTTCGACCTCGGCGCCGGTCGCCTGACGCTCGTCGACGCCGGCCACACCGCGACGATCCTCGTACGCGCCGCCGCCACGGAGCCCGAGGAGCTGCCGGGCCTCGATCCCCCCCTCGGCATCTCGGACGACCCTCGATTCCGTGAGGTTTCCACGACGATCGCGAACGGGGACCTGGTCGTCTTCTATTCCGACGGACTGACCGAAGCCCGCAATCCGCAGGGCGAGCTCTTCGGCGTCGCGCGGTTGCGCACCCTGGTGGGCGAGGAACGTGCCGCCAGCCCGAGGAGGATCGTCGACGCCATGCACGCCGCCGTCCGCACATTCGTCGGTAGCGCTCCGATCAGCGACGATCTGACCTGTGTCGCGGTGCGGATCCACGGCCGGGCAAGATCCGGATCGCACGCCACCGCGCTCGACCTGACCGCCAATCTCGACGAGCTGCCGCGCCTTCGCGCCATGATCACCAGCGCCGCGGCTGGCCCGCCGGCAAGCCTCGACGAAACCCGCTTGCGCGCCCTCGTCCTCGCTGTCAACGAGGCTTTCGTCAACATCGTCCGTCACGCAGTCCCGGGACGGACGGACGCACGCATTCGGCTCGAGACCATCGTCGATTCAGAGCGCGTCGAGGTCAGCCTGGTCCACGATGGTATCGCCTTCGACCCGGCGACAGCCCCGACGCCCGACTTCGAGGGCGGCCGCGCCAGCGGCTTCGGCGTCTACCTGATCGCCTCGAGCGTCGACGAGGTGCGCTATGAGAACGACCCTGGTAGCAGAAGAGTGCGACTGACGACGTTCGTACGGCGAGCGGCACCGATCTCAGAAACCGAGGGTGGCGATGGGTGATTTCAAGGGCTTCCAGGGCGACGTCCTGCGGCACGCCAGAAGCTCGCTCGGCCAGGAGCCGAGCGAGCTCTCGAACGGCGAGTGGTTTCGCGCCGTTGCGCTCGCCGCTCGTGACCGCCTGCTCGAAGGCCGCCTCCAGACCGAGAAGCGCTACCGGGCAACTCGACGCAAGCGCGTCTACTACCTCTCCATGGAGTTCCTGGTCGGCCGGCTCCTCGAAGAGTCGCTGATCAACCTCGGCCTGCTCGACGACGCTCGCAGGGCGCTCGACCCGCTGGGGGTGGACTTCGACGCGATCCTGCGCGCCGAGCCCG
The DNA here is from genome assembly GCA_018057705.1 of Thermoanaerobaculia bacterium. NCBI lineage: Bacteria > Pseudomonadati > Acidobacteriota > Thermoanaerobaculia > Thermoanaerobaculia bacterium. The sequence continues at coordinate 47,552 of JAGPDF010000004.1, forward strand.
ACGCTGCGCTGGGCAACGGCGGTCTCGGCCGCTTGGCGGCCTGCTTTCTCGAGTCGATGGCCACCTTGGGCATTGCCGGATTCGGCTACGGCATCCTCTACGAGTTCGGTATCTTCCGTCAGGCGATCGTCGATGGCGCTCAGCGCGAGCGCCCCGATCAGTGGCTCCGCTTCGGCTCACCTTGGCTGGTCGAGCGGCCGGACGAATCCTGCCTGGTGCCACTCTATGGCCGGGTCGAGGGCGGCAGCGACTCGCGCGGCGCCTACAATCCGCTCTGGCTCGACTGGCGCCTGCTCGTCGGAGTGCCTCACGATCTGCCGGTGGCGGGCTTCGGCGGCGAGACGGTGAACAGCCTCCGCCTGTTCTCCGCCCGTGCCTCTGACCAGTTCGATATGGACGTCTTCAACGAGGGCGACTACCTCCGGGCCGTCGAGGGCAAGATCGCGGCCGAGACCGTCTCCAAGGTGCTCTATCCCTCCGACAGCTTCGAGGCCGGGCGGGAGCTGCGCCTCGTGCAGGAGATCTTCCTCGTCTGCTGCGCGCTGCGCGACGCGCTGCGACGCGACCTGGCCAGCGGCGGTGCGCCGGCGAGTCTCGCCGATCGCGTCGCGATCCAGCTCAACGACACCCATCCGGCATTCGCGGTCGTCGAGTTGATGCGCCTGCTCGTCGACGAGCGCGAAGAGCCCTGGGAGCGGGCTTGGGCGACCACCCAGGCGGTACTCGCCTATACCAATCACACGTTGATGGCCGAAGCTCTGGAGCGATGGCCGGTCGCGCTCGTGGAACGGGTCGCGCCGCGGCATCTCGAGATCCTCTACGAGATCAATCGCCGCTTTCTCGAGGACGTCGCAGCCCGCTGGCCGGGGGATGTCGGCCGCCTCGCGCGGATGTCGATCGTCGAAGAGCAGCCTGTCCGTCAGGTACGAATGGCGAATCTCGCGATCGTCGGCAGCCATTCGGTCAACGGCGTCGCGCGGTTGCACTCGCAGCTCGTCCGAGACGAGCTGGTGCCCGACTTCGTCGCGCTTTGGCCCGAGCGGTTCAACAACAAGACCAACGGAGTGAGCTTCCGCCGCTGGCTGCTGGTCGCCAACCCCGCCCTCTCGGCGCTCATCTGCGAGGCAATCGGCGAAGCCTGGATCAAGGATGGTTCTGAGCTCCGGCGGCTGGCTCCATTCGCGGACGAGGACGCCTTCCTCGAGCGGACACAGCTCGTCAAGGCAGGCAACAAGCGCCGCCTTTCCGCTCAACTCGCGACCCTGCCCGGTCCCCGCCTCGACCCCGAGCGACTGCTCGACGTCCAGGTCAAGCGGATCCACGAGTACAAGCGGCAACTACTCAACGTACTCTGTGTGCTCGACGAGTATCTGACGCTGATCGAGGACGGGGTCCCGCCGCCGGCGCCGCGCTCGATTCTGATCGCCGGCAAGGCCGCCCCGGGCTACGCTCTCGCCAAGCAGATCATCCGCCTGGCGCACGCCGTGGCCGCCCTGCTGGCGGGCGATCCGCGCGCACGACCTTGGCTGGAGCTCGTCTTCGTCCCCGACTATCGGGTGACGCTCGCCGAGACGATCATTCCGGCCGGGGAGCTCTCGGAACAGATCTCGACGGCGGGAACCGAGGCCTCGGGCACCAGCAACATGAAGTTCGCCCTCAACGGAGCTCTCACCATCGGCACGCTCGACGGCGCCACCGTCGAGATGAGCGAGGCGATCGGCGCCGAGAATCTCTTTCTCTTCGGACTGCGCTCCGAGGAGATCGCAGCACATCGCCGCATCGGCAGCTACCGTCCACGCGAGCTCTACCGAAAGGACCCGGGCATTCGTCGGACTCTCGACACACTCGCCAGCCCGGCGATCGCCGGTGGCGAATTCGCCTGGCTGCGTGACCGTCTGCTCGATGACGACGCCTACTTCCTTCTCGCCGATTGGGCCGCCTACCGTGACGCACGGCGCAGCGCGGGCCTCGCATGGCTGGATCGTCGCGCTTGGACTCGCAAGGCGGTTCTCGGCATCGCCAGCATGGGCTACTTCTCGAGTGATCGCGCGATCGCCGAGTACGCCGCGGGGATCTGGGGTGTCGATCCGTGAGCAACGGACATCTCCACAGCTGGTCCTACGAATCGCTCTACGCCCTCCTCGAGGTGGCGAGCGAACGGCTCGCCCCCGAAGACGTCGCCTCGCGTTTCGTCACCGAGTTGGGAGAGCGGCTGTCGCTCGCCGGCGCGAGCGTCTGGCTGCAGCGCGAGGACGGTCTCGGGCATCCGCGCCAGATAGCAAGCTGGACGGCCAGAGGGGCGGCCGCACCGCCGCGGGACCTCACCAAGCTGACCGCGGTCCCCGCAGCGTCGCAGGTCTGGACTTCGAGCGACGGCAGAGAGGGCCTCTTCGCTCTGGCTGCAGAGGGATATCTCTGGCTCGCTGGCCGGACGGTCGGTTCGATCCGCGAGATTGGCGAATACAGCCGGCTGAGGCTGGTCTTTCGCCGCTTCGCCGATACGCTCGAGTGGGCGCGAGTGCATGCGCGGTCGGTGCGTCGGCTCGACGATGTCGCGGCTTCCGAGCGCCGCGCCGTGGACCAGGCCGGGCGCCTGGCGGCGCTGGTCGGCAGTCTCGAGGGTGCCGTGCTGGTCGAGACAGCGGACCGCCGGATCGCCCTCGCCAACGCGTCCTTCTGCAAGCTGTTCGGCGTTCCGGCGCCACCCGAAGCGATGATCGGAGCCGACTGCTCGCACGCAGCGGAGGGCAGCAAAAACCTCTTCCAGTCCCCCGACCTGTTCATCGCCGGCGTCGAGCGCGCGCTCGAGAACCGCCAACCGGTCGCCAATGAAGTCCTCGAGATGGCCGACGGCAGGATCGTCGAGCGCGACTTCGTTCCGATCAGCCTCGATGGCCGGCCGGCCGGGCACGCCTGGCACTACCGCGAAGTCACCGCGCGCGTGCGCGCCGAGCGCGAGGTCGCGCGGCTCAAGAACTTCTACGAGCAGGTCCTGGGCTCGATGCCAGTGCAGCTCGCGGTGTTCGACCGCGAGCTGCGGTACCTCCACGTCACGCCGAGCGCGATTGGCGATCCGGCCACGCGGCAGTGGATCATCGGGCGCACGGACCGCGAGTTCTGCGAGCGGCGGGGCCTCGCGCCAGAGATCGCGGAGGCGAGGGTAGCGGTGATCCGCGAAGCGCTCGACACCGGGCGATCGAGCACCTTCGAGGAGTCGTTCACCGACCGGACCGGCGAGCTGCGCCACTTCGTACGCTTCGTGCACCCGGTGGTCGATGACACCGGTCAGGTCGTCGCCGCGCTCGGCTACGGCCTCGACATCACCGACCGCAAACGCTTCGAAGAGCAGCTGACGGCGGCCAATCGCGCCATCGAGGAGTCGGCCCGGGCGCGCGAGCGTTTCCTCGCCAGCATCAGCCACGAGATCCGCACACCTTTGAACGCCGTGATCGGAATGACCTTCCTGCTCGACGAGACGGCTCTCGGCGCCGAGCAGGAGAGCTACCTCGCCGCCATCCGGTTCTCGGCCGACACGCTGCTCTCCCTGATCAACGACGTCCTGGACATCTCCAAGCTCGAGGCCGGCGGGGTCGAGCTCGAGTCGATCCCCTTCCGGCTCGACAGCCTGCTGCGCGAGCTCGCCAGCGCCACCCGCTTCGACGCCGAGCGCAAGGGCCTGGCGCTGCATCTCCAGGTCGATCCCGAGCTCGAATTGCCGCTCCTCGGAGATCCGACGCGGCTGCGCCAGGTGCTCATCAATCTGGTCTCGAACGCGGTCAAGTTCACCGACCAGGGCGACATCGAGATCGCCGCCCGGACCCTCGCGCCGGTCGAGGGCCGGACTCCGGTGCAGATCTCGGTCGGCGATTCCGGGATCGGCATCGCGCCCGAGAAGCGCGCGCTGATCTTCGAGCCGTTCGCGCAGGAGCGCGCCGATACGGCCAGGCGATTCGGCGGCACGGGGCTCGGACTCGCGATCGTGCACCAGATCGTCGAGCACATGGGCGGGTCGGTGACGGTCGGCGACCGGCCCGGTGGCGGCACCATCTTCACCGTCGAGGTGGCGCTGGCCACGGCTCCGCCAGCGGCCCTGCCGGCGCACGCCGCTGTCACTTCGAATCCCGAGCTCGAGCTCGCGGGTGCGCGCCTGCTGCTGGTCGAGGACAATCGCGTCAATCAGGTGGTCGCCTCGCGCATTCTGCGCCGGTTCGGCGCGACGGTCGAGATCGTGAGCAGCGGCGAGGAGGCGTTGCAGCGCCTCGCCGGGGAAGAGTTCGAGCTCGTGCTGATGGACGTCCAGATGCCCGGTCTCGACGGCTACGAGACGACGCGGCGCATCCGGTCGGACCTCGGGCTCGCCGCCGCGCAGTTGCCGGTGCTGGCGCTCACGGCATCCGTGCTGCCTGAGGAGCGCCGGCGCGCCGCAGCCGCCGGCATGAACGACTTCATCGCCAAGCCGTTCGATCCGCAGCGCATCCGCCAGGTGATCGCGGACCACCTCGCCGCCCGCGGCTGGCATCCGCGAGCGGTCTCTGGCCCGCCGCAGGTCGCGACGAACGATGCCGCCGCCGAGGCCATCAACTGGAGTCGCCTCGAGGCCAGCGCGATGGGGGAGCCAGCGCTGGTCGTCGAGCTTCTCGATCTGTTCATCGAGGACGCTCCGGACGGCGCGACAGCGATCCGGGCGGCCGGCGCGGCCGCCGATGCGCGCCGGCTCGCCGCCGCCGCGCACGCGCTCAAGGCGAGCGCAGGAGCGGTCGGCGCGGCCGGCCTTCAAGCCGCCCTCGCGAGCCTCGAGAGCCTCGCTCCGACCCTCGAGGCCGAGGCGATGGCGGTCGCTGCTGAGGCAGCGGCGAGGCGCTGTCTGCGGGTTGTCGCCGCGCTGCGCGAGGCGCGGCCGCGCTACGCCGCGCGCCTCGGCGAGGCCCAAGGGCCCCGTGACCCTAAAGGAAATGGAGGCTGATGCCGCGCTCGCGCAGGACTCGGCGCAGGCGCCGGCGGTCGCGCAGGTAACCCGCCAGGTGCCAGGTCCACGGGCTTCCGAATGCGGAGGTGGTGCCCGCCGCGATGGCGCGCCGCAAGTCTCCGGCCGTGGATCCGGCGAAGCGCGTCCCGGTCCGGCCGACCACCGAAAGGAAGTGGGCATCGGAGCCCCCGACTTCCGGCAGGCGGCGACCGAGGTGGCGATTGAACAGCTTGGTGTAGGTGTTGCCGCCGATCTCGGTCGGATTCGAGTTGCAGACTTCGACGGCGTCGAACGGGACGCTCGCGATCGCTCGTCCGACTCCTTTCAGCCCGAGCAGGCGCAGCGCGAACGTGAACGGATGCGCCGCGATGGCCACACCTCCCTGATCGTGGATGGCGGCCACGGTTTCGCTGGCGCTCATTCCAGGGGGAATGTCGCGCTCGACCCAGAGGCCGAGGATGTGGCCCTCCTGGCTCGACACCTCGACCCCAGAAATCAGCTCGAGCCGCTCGCCGAGCTCCGGGAAGCGCTCCAGGTGGTCGCGCGCCATCCAGTTGCCCGCCAGGGTGTCGTGGTCGGTGATCGCGATCACCCGCAGCCGGCCCTCGGCCGCGACGGCGTTGACGAGCATCTCCGGCGAGCACATGCCGTCGGAGTAGACGGTGTGGAGGTGAAGGTCGCCGAGGCTCCAGGAAGGCGCACCCGCCACCGGATCCGGCGCGCGCACGACTTCCTGGAGTGACATTCTCGTCAGGGTACCATCCGGCCCCTATTCTTCGTCGAGCTCGATGTCGAGGCGGACTTCCTCGCCGGCACGCACCGAGAAGGTCTGTTCTTCGGACTCCCGGCCCGGTCGCACGACTTCGATCCGGTGTTCGCCGGGATCGACGATCAGGCCTGCCCGCAACCGCGCCAGCTCGCGCCCCGTGCCGAGGAAGCGGCCGTCGAGGTAGACCGAGGCGTCGTCCGGTTCGATCTCGAGCCGGAGGCTCCCCGGCTCGCCGCGCGCGTCGAGGCTGTCCGGCCCCGCCGCCACCCTCTCGTCGCCTTCCGGCGCACCCGTTCCGGACGACTCGTAGCGCCCGGCCTGGGCCTCCTCATAGGCACGCGCCTGCGCTTCGTTCTCACGGTCACGGCGCAGACGCTCCTCCCGGTTCGCGGTCGATTTCGAGACCAGGTCCTGGGGCAGCGTCTCCTGCCCGGGAACCATCGAGTCGTTGACGTCGATGACCAGGCCACCGTAGACCGAGTACTGACGGGAGACGGTCTGGAAACCGGGGGCGAAGATCACCACGTCGTAGGTCCCCTTCTCCAGCCAGAGGAAGTCCGGGAAGCCGTCGAAATCGTCCGCGGTTCCGACCAGGTCGCCGTTGACGTAGACCTGGGCGCTCTCCGGGCTGACGTCGAGGTCGAGCGCACCGTGGGTCGCTCCGACGGCCGGGTAGACCGAGGTGTATCCCCAACCGCCGTAGGCGTAGGGCGCCCCGTACCAGCCGAGCCCGTAACCAGGGTAGCCGTAATAGCCGTAGCCGCCGTAGCCGCCGTAGTAGCCACGGTAGCCACCATAGTAGCCACGATAGCCGCCGTAGTAGCCACGATGGCCCCCGGAGTGGCCGCGATAGCCGTTGTAGTGACCGCCGGAGGAGCCGCCATGGCCGCGATAACCGCCCTGGCTCCCATGGCTCCCGGAGCCACCGCGGTTTCCGCCACCGCTCCCGCCCTGCCCCCCACCCGACTGTGCCACCAGCGCGGTCGCGGGCAACGTCAACGCCGCCGCGAGCGCCAACCTCAGGAAGATGCGTCCAGTTCGATTCCTCATGACCCTACCCTTTCCATTGCGAACGGCCCCTCGCGCCAAGCTCGATGCAGTCCCCGGAGGTAGTGAACGCGAAGGGCCTCCTCCCACATTCCGGGCAGACTCACGGGAAGGAACTGCAAAGCCCGGACCAGGCACTCCCTGCGGAACCGGTGCAGGCGCGAGGGGAGCGGACCGGGACCTTCCGGACCGAGCCCGAGAAAGCCCGCGAGCTCCGGATGTTTGCGCGCGAAGATCACGGCGCTGTAGCCGGCGCGCTCCTGGCGTGCGCAGAAACGCCGGAAATCGGTCGGATGATCGTGCAGGACCCGCGCCCGCGGCTCGTAGACCAGCCGCAGCCCGCGCCGGAAGAGGCGGAAAGCGGCCTCGATGTCCTCCCACGCCGGATCGGGAAAACTCTCGTCGAACGGCTCTTCCAGCAGGAGGTCGCGCGGCAACGACAGGTTCGAAGTGTAGAAGAAGTTGAACGGGACGTTTCGGGAATCGCCGATCAGGGCGTAGCCGAACTGCGGCCCCTGCTCGTTGATGAACTCGAGGAACGGCGTGCGCCGCAGACGTGGGTGCCAGGCGGTGTAACCGATGACCGCCAGCCGGGCCGCGCCCGGACTCGCCTGGTGTTCCGCCCAGTGCGCCGCGAGCCAGCCCGGCTCCGGCACCGTGTCGTCGCCGAGAAAGGCGACGATCGCGCCGGCTGCCGCGGCGACGCCGCGATTGCGCGCCGCGGCCGGACCCCTGTTCTGCTGCCGCAGCCGGCGCACCGGGTGCGCCGTCGCGCGCTCCCCCAGCCAGTCGAAGGTGCCGTCGGTCGAGCCGTCGTCCACGACCACGATCTCGAACGGCGGCGCTCCCTGCTGGTCGTCGAGCGCCTGCAGCACTTCGCCGAGAATGCGCCGCCGGTTGAAGGTCGGAATGACCACCGAGACATCGCAGGCCGGGCAGGCGGCGCTGGCCCGGCCGGCCCCGCCGGTCACCGCGCGTCCTCCCCGGGCAGCTCCATCACCTCGGAGAGGGTGGCGCGCGCCAGCACCGGGCTCGCCGGCAGGAGACTCGAGAATCCTGAGCTCGCAAACAGCGCCTCGTCGCCGAGATAGGTCGGAACCAGGTAGAGCGGGAAGCGCTCGCAGAGCTCGCGGTCGGAGCGCCGGCGTCGCTGCCGCGCGACCTCGCGTACTGCCGCGGCGTCGTCGAGCACGGCGAGAAAGAGGCTCATGGCGCGCAGGTGCGAGAGCGCCTGCGGATGCGAGAGCTCGAAGCCGCCGCCGGCGACGACGCGACGCAGCCGACGCGAGATCCGCCCCCAGACACGACGGGTGAACTCGGCCGGCCCGAGCCGCCGGAGCTTGCCGAGCCAGGACGGATCCAGACCCCCGGCCGCGGCGCCCGCCGCGTCACGGCTCGTCACCGCGCCGGTGAACGGATCGCGCCGCAGAAGCTCCGCCGCCCCGGAGTTCCCCGCCACGACGATCGACTCGAGGCGCGCCAGGAAGGTCAGCAGGATCGCCGGCATGAGCTGCGGCCAGAGCTCGTCGTCGAGGTTCTTGTAGGCGTTGAGCAGGGCGTTGCGCTCGAACAGCGAGCCACGCACGAACGGCCCGACACGATCGCTCGTGGCGGCCGAGCGGTGACGGACGACGGCTTCGCCACAGGCTTCGATGCGCTCGCCGCCGGCCCAGAGCCGCCAGCCGAGATCGACGTCCTCGAGATAGGCGAAGTACGCGGGGTCGAAACCGCCAGCCGCCAGAAAGGAGCGCCGCCGCACGAGCATGTTCGCGCCGCAGGCGAAGGCGAGCTCCTCGCCGCTCGCCGGCATCCTCGCTGTCGCGAAGGAGCGGCGAAAGTCGAGCTGAAAGGCGTGGCCGTCGAACGTCCGCAAGCCGTAGCCGAAGTCGAGCCGCTCGCCCTCCCAGTCGACGAGCCGCCCGCCGATGGCCGCGACATCCGGGGCGGCAGCGGCCGCCGCGTCGGCGAGCGCCGCGAGCCAATCGGGCGCGGGGTGGGTGTCGTTGTTGAGCAGGATCAGGAAGTCGCCTTCGGCGAGGTCGGCGAGCCGGTTGTTGGCGGCGGCGAAGCCGAGGTTCGTCGGACTCTCGACCAGCCGCACCCAGGGGTGGTGCACGCGCACCCAGTCCGCGGTGCCGTCGCGCGAGCCGTTGTCGAGCAGCAACAGTTCCCATTCGCAACCCGGATCGCGCTGCGCGGCGACCGCCGGCAGGCAGATCTCGAGGTGCCTCCGGCCGTTCCAGCTCGCGACGAGGATCGAGAGCCTGCGCTGGCTGGCGGACATCACTCAGCCCGGCCCCTGCCCGCTGGCGCCGCCGCGAAGTCTCTCGACCCAGCGATGCAGCCGCCAGGCGCGCGTCCCTTCCATCTCGCGGATCAGGGCGTTCAGGCGGGTGATCTCGGCGCGGGCCCGCTGCAGATCGAGGGCGAGCTCCGGCACGCTCCCGCCCACCTCCGCGACCAGGGAGGCGAGGTCGCGCCCACGGAAATCTCCGGCCGCGAGGCAGCGATAGCCCTCGGCCAGCTTCACTTCCGGTGTGAGGGTGTGGGTGCGAAACTGACGCAGCCCCATTCCGGCCCGCAGATACGGGTGGCGCTCCTCCTGCGAGGCGTAGATCGCCATCGCCCGCTCGAGCTTCTCTTGACAGTCGCTGACGTCGACGAGCCGGTCGGGATATCCGGGATGGTTCACCTCGTAGAGCCAGACTTCGAGCCCGCGCGCCGCCGCCGCGAGCGCGGCGTCTTCGCCAGCGGTGGAGAGAACATCGAAGAGCGCGGCGAAGGCGGCACGGTGATCCTCGGAGACCTCGAGCGGCGACGGCACGAGGACGAGGCCGGGGCGCTCCGCGAGGAGGCGCTCGCGGATCGCCGCAGCAGCCTCGGCGCGTCCCGCGGCGAGCGCACCGTCGCGGATTCCGAGCACCGCCATGCCGGCGCAGCCGAAGAGACGGATCACCTCTTCCGCCTCTCGCCGGCGGCGTGCTGCGTAGGCCAGGCGATCGTCGATCTCCTCGATTCCGCCGGAGCCGTCGGTGAGGAAGAGCACCTGCACCGGCGCGCCGGCCGCGGCCAATGCGAGGAGGAGACCGCCGCAGCCCAGCACTTCGTCGTCGAAGTGGGGCGCCAGGACGAGCGTCCGGACCGCGGCCGCGGCGCTCGTCCTGCCGGGGGGCTGCGGCGGGCGGATCAAGGGGTCCGCAGGGGGCCGTTCGGCTCGCCACGATGGCGCCAACGGATCTTCAGAACGTCGGCCAGCATCCGCGCCGAGTCGCGCAGGGCGTGAACACTGGAAGCCGGAGAGTCGTGCCAGGCGACGCCGACCTCCCGGACGACGGCGCCGCGCCGCCGGGCGAGCCAGACGAGCTCGACGTCGAAGGCGAAGCGGTCGATCTGCATGTCGGCGAACAGGGAGCGCGCGAGATCGCCGCGCAGCAGCTTGAAGCCGCACTGGGTGTCACGGATGCCGCCCACGGCGACGACCCGCACGACGACGTTGAACAACCGCCCCATGAGCTCGCGATAGGCCGGCTGCCGCCGGGTGATCTTCGAGTCGGCCACGCCGCGACTTCCCAGCACCAGACCCGCATCCGAGAGATGCGGACGCAGGCGCTCATACTCTTCGATCGGCGTGGAGAGGTCGGCGTCGCAGAGCAGGACTTCGGCGCCGGTGCTGGCGAGGACGCCGGCCCGCAGCGCTGCACCCTTGCCCTGGTTCTCCGCGAGCCGCAGCCAGCGGATCTCGCGGTACGCAGGCTCCAGTGCAAGCCTGCCGGTGCCGTCCGTGCTGCCGTCGTCGACCACCAGGATCTCCGCGCCGCCCGGCAGGCTTCGGGCGTAGGCCAGGAGCCGATCGAGGGTCGGACCGATGCGTGCCGCCTCGTTGTAGGCGGGGACGACGATGGAGAGCTGCGGGTCCATCGCTGGATTCTACGGCCTGCAGCACCTGGCGTGCAGGCTTCAGGCCCGCGGCGCAAAACGGTTCAGAAGTGATCCGAGTCGCCCATGGTCAGATAGAAACTCCCGAGCACCTGGGGCACGGTCACCCGCCGGTCGAAGGCGATGGCGCTCAGCCGGAGGACCGGCTCTGGAACCTGGGCGAAGCCCTCGCTGAGGAGCACGCTCGCCGCCTCGCCGTCGCCGCGCAGCCAGAGGTCGACGGCGGTTGCGCCCCGATCGCGGGCGCGCTCCGACACGGCGGCGACCAGGTCGGCGAGATCGGCCGGGCGCTCGCCGTCCCAGACGAGGTCGACCCAGTGCGCGACCTCGCCTCCGGAAGCGAGCACGGCCCAGGCCCGGGTCTCGCCAGCGCGACGCACCCCGATCTGAACGTAGCGCCCTCCCGGGCGGCGTTCGTAGCGCCAGCGGAACCAGGCGGCATCGCGCACCGTCGCGCACGGGTAGCGATCGCGGCTGCGGCGCCAGAGCCGGTCGGCGGCGTGGGCGTCGAAGCCTTCCGAGATCCAGCTCCGCGCCGGGAACCGGCTGCGGCCGGGCGCGCTCGCGCGCTGCAGGCGAACGAGCGCCGCCGGCTCGAAGTAGTGGCCGGTAACGGCGCCGGCACGTTGGTGGCGCTCACCGGGGAAGCCGTAGACGAAGCCGACCGGGGCAGCGCCATCGGCACCGGCGCATTCGGCGAGAAATCGCTCCATGGTGCTCTGGAACGGACCGCCGCGCGGGCCGAGCGCCCGCCGGCGGCGCGAGAAGACGTCGACGATCTGCGCCGCCGGCATCGGCTCACCCCCCCAGACGGCGTCCACCGTGATGGCCGCATACTGGCAGGCGAGCTCACCGTCGCCGTCGAACGCCAGCAGGATGCGCGAGCCGCGCGGCGGCTCGAGAAACTTCCAGCGCCACTCGGCGAGGGAACGCTCGCTTCGAAAGACCTCCGCGAAAGCCCGCTGGATCGCGGACTCGTCCCCGGGGGCATAGGCACGCAGGCTGAAACCGTGGTCGCTCATCGCGCCTGTGCGGTGTCGTCGCGGACGAGGTGCACCGGCGCCGACTCCCGGCCGCGGGCGTCGACGGCGCGAATCCAGAGCTCTCCTGGCGGAAGCCGGCGCCAGATCTCCTCCGGCATCTGCCAGTCGGGGGTGGGTCGCGCGAGCCGTTCGCCCGCCGCCGGAAACCCTCCGGCCGCGAGCGCCATCTCGACCCACGCGGTGTCGCCGGCCGCGAAAAGCCCGGGCAGTGCGAGCGCCGCCGAGGCGGCAGGCACCGCATCCGGCGCGCGACCGGCCGCACGACGAGGTGGCCTCGGAGCTGCGGCGAGCGCCTCGAGCAGCTGCGCGACGCCGGCGCCGAAGTGCCGGCGGCGGAAGATCTTCTCCGCTTCCGCGAACCAGGCGGTGGCGCTGGGCTCCCGCACGCTGCTCTGGGCGTAGAGATGCACCGCGTGCGCCGCGGGAACGAAACGGGAGGCGAGGCCCGCGGCACGCAGACGAAGCAGCCAGTCGGTCTCCTCGAAGTAGAGGCGGAAGGCCTCGTCGAAAGGTCCCACCTTCGCCCAGGCGTCGCGCCGAAAGGCGATCAGGGCGCCCGAGAGAGACGACGAAACGAACGGCTCCGTCGCCTGCCAGTGGCGGCGGGCATGCCGGCGCCACGCCTTCCGCGCCGCGCCCGAGAGCAGGGGCGCCGCGGGAAAGCGGCGCGCCAGGGCGGCGCGCAGCTCCGCAGGGACAGATCTCGCCTCGGTCGGCGGCAGGAAGACCCGCTGGTCGTGGTCCCAGTAGAACTGCGGCCCTGCCGCCGCGGTACCGCGTTCGAGCTCGGCGTGGAGGCTCGCGAGACATCCGGGGGCGACCAGGACATCTGGATTCATCGCGATGATGCGCGCGGCGGAGGTGCCTTCGACCCCGCAGCGCACGCCGCCGGCGTAGCCCAGGTTCGCTCCCGGATCGATCCGCCGCAACGGCAGCTCGTCCCAGGCCGAGCGGTCCGCCGGCTCGCTGCCATTGTCCACGACCACGATCTCGGCGCGCAGCCCGGAGATCTCGAGGTCCCTGCGCAGGGCCCGCACGGCCTCGGTGAGGAGCTCCGGGGTGCGGTAGTGCACCAGGATGATCGCGAGGTCGCTCACGCGGAGGCCCGTTCTGCGCCTGCCGCCCAGGCGAGGGCCCGCTCGACCTCCACCGCGACACCCGCGGGTGAGAATCGCCGCGCCGCTGCGATGCCCTTGCGCCGTTGTGCGCGCCAGGCGGCCGGCGAGTCGAGGAGCGACTGCGCTCCCGCCGCGAAGGCACCGGCGTCGCCGGGCTCGACGAGCACCGCGCCGCCTTGCGCGGTCAGGAACTCGACGCCCGCAAGACGCGACGCCACGACCGGAACGCCGAGCTGCATCGCTTCGAGGAGCGGCAGACCGAGACCCTCGCCGGGGAGCGACGTGAAGAGCAGCAGGTCGCAGCCGGCCAGAGCTCGCAGGGCTTCGCCCGGGGCGACGGCCGTGAGATAGCGATCCGCCTGACCGAGCTCGCGCTCGGCTTCCGAACAGGGCAGGGCGGAGATCCGCAAGAGCCGCGCGGAGCGACCGGCGAGCCCGCCGAACGCTTCGAGGCCGGTGCGAATCCCCTTCACTTCCGCCTCGAAGATGCCGCAGAGTGCAACCCAGGGGAGGCGGCGCGGACCGAAGCGCAACGGGCGGCGCACTGTGAGATCGGCCGGCGCCGGCGCCAGCCGGGACTCGCGCCCGAACTGTTCCGCGAGCCGCCGGCCGAGGTGCGGCGCCACCACCAACGCGGGGAGCGGCCGGCGGTAGGCTTCGCGGATCGCCTCGCGCTGTGGCGCGAGGTGGACCAGGTCCTCCTCGAACCCCTGGCAGAAGTGCGCGACCGGTCCGGCCTGAAGCGCATCGGCCCGCGCCAGGGTCGTCCAAAAGGTGGCGACGATCAGATCCTGCGACGGCAGTCGCGCCTCTGGCTGCGAGAGGTCGAGGTAGCGCAGGGCTGGCCGGCTCCGGGAAGCGAACCAGGGGGCGAGCCAGGCCGGCCGCGGACCCTCCGCCGCGACCGTCAGCTGGTGGCCGCGATCGGCGAGGAGCCTGGCCTGCTGGGCGACGACCTTGGTCCCTCCGCCGAGCTCGGGCCGGTCCAGTAGATAGGTCACCCGCATCGGATCGCTTCCGGGGCGGCGAGCTAGAGCTCGTCCGCGAACGCCGGCCGCAGCCGGCGGAAGAGCGCCCAGCCCGTCCCGAGCACGGCGAGCGCGATCCCGACGAGGGCAAAGGCGGCGCTCGCCTCCGGTGGCGCGCTGCCGAGGAGCACCGTCCGAAAGGCCTGGACGGTGGTCGCCATCGGATTGAGCGCAATCCAGGGGCGCAGGCTCTCCGGCACGAGGGTGAAGGGATAGACGATCGGGGTGAGATAGAACCAGGCCTGCATGCCGATGCCGATCGCCTGCGAGACGTCGCGGAAGAAGACCTGCAGGGCGGCCGCGGCCCAACCGAGCCCCAGCGCGAGGCAGATCTGCGCCGCGAGGCCGAAGAGCAGCCAGGGCAGGCGCCCCCAGGCGGGCTCCCCGGCGACCGCCTGCCAGACGGCGAAGATGGCGAGCGCGACGAACTGATGCACCAGCGCCGAAATCACGTTCGACACCACCAGCAGCTCGCTCGGGAAGCGCAGCTTCCGTACCAGGCCGGAATGGTCCACGACGGCGGTCGAGGCCCGCTGGACGGCCTCGGCGAAGCCCAGCCAGGGAACCAGGCCGGAGAAGAGAAAGACCGGGAAACTGGCCGTCCGCTCGCCGACGATCGGGACCTTCAGAATGACCGAAAAGACCACCCAGAGGAGGGCCAGCTGCCAGAGCGGGTGGACGAAAGCCCACAAAAAGCCGAACAACGAGCCGCGGTAACGGCTCTGCAGGTCGCGGCGGACCAGCTCTTTGAGGAGGAAACCGTGATGCATTCGGGTCCCGGCGCCCTGGCGGGCAGCGGCTCATGGCATCTTGACATGGAACCTCGCCCCTGCCTACTATGCGTAAGTCTAGGACACCGACTATGGGACAACTACCAGAGATCCGCCAGGTCCAGCTCGTCGGGATGAAGATCCGTCAGCTCCGCAAGGAGCGGCATCTCACCCAGACGGAGCTCTCCGCGAAGCTGGGAATTCAGCAGTCCGACCTCTCGCGCATGGAAAAAGGCGAGTATCGGGTGAGTCTGGATACCCTCTTCAAGGTGCTCGCCGAGTTCCGCATCGGCGTCGGCGAGTTCTTCGAAGATGTCTCGCGGGAAACCGTCTCGCCGCGCGATCTGCGCCTGCTGAACGATTTCCACGCTCTCGATCCCACCGCGCAGGAGGAGATCGAAGGCTACATCCACGAGCGCAAGCGGCCGGTTCGCAGCGCTCGCCGCGAACCGGTGCTCCTGAGCTAGGGACGCCGGGCGTGATCCGAAACGCAGCAGAGTTCCAGGCGGCCCGCGGCCGCTGGACGGAGGCCGTCGAAGCCGGGCGCCTGGACGAAGCGCTGGCGCTCGTCGAAGAGGCCTTGGCGTGGGCCGAGGTCGATGGCGACGAGCTGCTCCTCGACCGCGCGGTCTGCAACCGGGCGGCAATCGCCCTCGAGCTCGGCAGCGGGGCGGTGCACATCGCGTCGCTGCGCGCCCTGCTGATGCGCGCCGCGGACCCCGAAAACAGCTACCTCGCCGCCTACACCATCGCGCGTCACCACGAGCTTCAGAAGGAGCATCAGAAGGGTCTCTTCTACGCCCGGCTGGCGCGCGACCGCGCCGCCGCGCTCGACGAGAACCGGCAGGCTGCGAGCCTCAACTACATCGCGAACTTCCTCGTTGCCGAGAGCCGGTTCGAAGAGGCGATCGCCGCCTACGATGAGGCTCTCGCCCTGCTGCCGTCGATCGACTCGCTGCGCGGGGCGGTGATCGGCTACAACCTCGGCTACTGCAACGTGCTCACCGGCCGCAGCCGTGAGGGGCTGACGCTGCTCTACGCGAGCCTGCGTTCCCTGCTGCGCCGCGGCGCGCACGGTCACGCCATGAAAGCTCGACTCGATCTGGCCTTCGCCCTGCTCGAGACCGCGCACGCCCGCCCCGCCGGCCGCCATGCGGCACGCGCCCTGGCACTCGCCGAGAGCTTCGGGGACGCCGACGCGAAGAAGAACGCGCTCTACCTGCTCGGCGCGGCCGCGGTCGCGACCGGCGACCGGGTCGGCGCGCGCCGCCACTTCGAACGCCTGCAGCAGGGCTTCTACCCGGAAGCCGACTACCTTCCCGAGCTCCTGCTGCACGTCGACGTGCGCGAACTGGTCAACCTCAAGGCCTGATCCTGCGACCGATGAAGAACCTCCTCCGCGCCTTCGCTCTCTCGGCCCTCGTCGTCGCGACGCCGTCCTTCGCGACCGCGACGTCGACGCCGGTCGAGCTCGGCAGCGACGGCACGATCTACCGCCTCTGGACGGGGACCTTCGGCGAGCTTTTCGGCCCTGACAACGCTGCCGTCCCCGGCGATCGGCCGATTCTCGCCCTGGATATCGTCCCGTCCGGGCAGCCTCTCGTTCGTCATCTCGTCCCCGGCACCGAGGGCGCGGAGTCCGAAAGCTCTGCCGCGCTGCTTTTCGATCGCGCCTCCTCCTCGGTCCATATCGTCTGGAATTCGCGCACGGTCGCGAACCTGACGGTCTCGCGCCTTCACCTGCGCTCGCTCGCCTCCGAGGGCTGGACGGAGCTGATCGAGCTCTCCGGCGGCTCGCTGACCGACAAGTCGGCGCTGCGCCTGGCGCTCACCTCGGACGACTACGCAAAGCGCACCGACGGTGTCGAGACGCGTGTCGCGCGCCGGGTTCTGCATCTGGTCTGGGTCGAGACGGTGGCGGACGTCCCGCACGCCTACTACTCTCCCGTCGTCTTCGCCGACGGCAGATATCTCGGCTGGAACCCGGTCGTCGCGCTGGACGATCTCGCGACCCCGGACCCCAGCCTCGCGCCCGCGCCGCAGGTCTCGGTCGCGCTCCGCGCGGCGCCGACCCTCACCGCGACGCCCACCGGCAAAGTCTCGGCTTCGTTCGTCCACTCGCTGTCGCGGCATCTGGTCGCGGTGGACGTGCAGGCGCTCCCCGGCGAGCTCGGCGAGTTGGCGGAGTCCGCTCGCGGGCACATCGTCGAGCTGGCGGCGGTTCTCGGCAACGAAGACCGTACCGAGCTCGCCACCCTGGCGCGCGGCCACATCGTCGAACTGGCAGGCGACTTCCATCCCGCCGCCGCGGCCTACATCGGCGATCGGACCGGCGAGCTGCTGGCTTCGGCGGAAGCCTCGATCGACAGCACGGTACTCGGCGAGATGGCCCGCGGGCACATCGTCGAGCTCGGGCGGGAGATTCTCGCCAGCGGGCTGGCGAACCGCTGCGCCGAGGAGGAGCTCCTGCTCGAGATCCCGGCGCTCGACGCCACCGGTGGCGGAGCTCCTGGAGACCACGTCTTCAGCCACTTCTTCGCGATGCGTCGGGTGGCGCGCTGGGAGATCCCGTCCGACCTCGTCGCTCCGGATGCGCGGATCCTGGTCTCTCCCGATGGCATTCGCGCCACGATCGCCTGGACAGGCGAGGGGCACCTCTTCTATCGCGAAGTCGAGGCGGATGGCGAGTGGAGCCCGGTGCGGGACCTCGACTTCTCGCAGATCGCCGCCGCCGATGCCTGGGAAGCCGTAGCGCGTCGCGCTTCGGGCCTCTGATTCACCTGCCTCTTCGAATCTCCTGAGTCTCAGCTGTAGGGGCGAGGCATGCCTCGCCCGCTCAGGTTCGGCGAGTGCTAGATCTCGTCGAGCTCGAGCTGCCGCGCCGTCGGACGGGCGGGCAGGATCTGCGTTCCCTGCTCGTGCCAGGACGCCGCAATCGCCGCGCGACACTCCGGCGGAGCGATCACCAGCACCGAGCCGCCGCCGCCGGCGCCGCAGGCCTTGCCTCCCCAGGCGCCCAACTCCCGCGCCGTCTCGAGGAGCCGTGCGATCGCCGGCGTGGAGATCTCGGTGGAGAGCTGCCGACGCGCGGCCCACTCTTCGCCTACCAGTTCGCCCACCTTCGCCCAGTCCGCGGACAGCAGCGCTGCCGGCAGGCGACTGGCGACGCCGGCGATGTCGCCCAAGAGCCCGACGATGACCGGATCGGCTTCGAGCCGCCGGCGGACCACGAGCCAGTTGGCCCCCGCGGAGAAGTGACTCTGGCCGGTGAATCCGATGAGGAGATGCTCGCCGAGTCCGGCGAGGTCGGCCGCCAGCGAGGTGACCTGCTCCCCGCCCGGCTCGTGACCGATCTCGAGCAGGCCGCCGAGCTGCGCCGGATAGTGATCCTGAAGTCCGGTGGGCAGCCCCATCAGCCGCGCCTCGAGGTCCCTCGCCACCGCGGCACGTTCGGCCGGCGTCCGGGTGAGGGCTCCGTGGAGAGCCACCTCCGCGGCGGCGAGCAAGGCGACAGTCAGAGCGGAGCTCGCCCCCAGTCCCCCGCCGCGCGGCGACGCGCTGGCGATTTCGACTCCGAACGACGGTAGCTTCTCGGCTCGAGCCACCGCACCGACCAGCGCGCCACCCGGCGAAGCCGCGAGCTCAGCGAGCGTCGCCCGCTCGAGAACCTCGCCGTCCTGCCGCACCACGAAGCCGCCGGTCCGCAGCTCGAGCCGGACTTCGACCCCGAGGTCGAGCGCGACGTTCACGGTGCGTGCGCCGGGATGCAGCAGGCCGAGGGGCCAGATGTCGAGGGTCCCGCCAGCGAGATCCGCGCGGCACCAGGTCTTGACCCGTATCAAAGTCCAGAGCCTTCTACTTCCGGGTCGTCGAGTCCGTTGCGCGGGCTGTTCGAGGCTTGTCGCCGTCCCGTGCGTCGCGCGCGCCGGAGCTCTGCCCGGGCGCGCCGGCGCGCGCCGCGGCGAGCAGGAACGCGTCGGCGCCGGCGGCTGGAGGCTCGGCGGTGCCGGCGAGCATCGGGCGCATCACATCGCGGACGACGCGGAAATCGGCCAACTGCAGGGTATCGAGCGCCGGACCAGGGACGCTCTTCAGCGACTGCGGATCGATCCAGGTGCCGTTTCTCTGCACGCGATAGTCGAGGTGCGGGCCGCTCGCCAGACCGGTCGCTCCGACGTAGCCGATCAGCTCGCCCTGCCGCACCCGGGATCCGGCCCGGACTCCGGCGGCGAAGCCGGAGAGGTGAAGGTAGCAGGTGACGAAGCCGTTCGGATGCCGCACCTTGACCGTTTTGCCGCCGCCGCCCTCCCAGCCAGCGTGCAGTACCGTGCCGGCGGCCGTGACGCGAACCGGCGTGCCCACCGGGGCGCCGTAGTCGACGCCGTAGTGCGGCCGGTGGATCTTCAACACCGGGTGGAAGCGCCGGGTCGAGAACTTCGACGTGACGCGCGAATAGGGCAGCGGTGCACGCAGGAACATCTTTTCGCTGGGCCGGCCTTCGGCGTCGTAGAACGCTCCGGCGCTGCCGAACCGGAAGACCTCCAGCTTGCGGTTCGCCTGGGCATAGGAGAGCGCGAGCACGCGCTCGACTCCGAAGTAGCTACCTTCGAGATGAACCTCTTCGAACAGAACATCGAAGCGGTCGCCGGGCTGGAGATCGCGGTTGAAATCGAGATCCCATTGCAGTACGTCCGCCATTGCGTACGCGAGGTCGGAGTGGGCGCCGGCGGCGGCGACCGAGCTCTCGAGCGAGCCCGAGAGCGTCCCATGCACGGCCCGGGTGCGGAGCTCGCGGCGATAGGGGCGCCAGGACGGCAACCACTCTTCGCCTCCGCGCTCGACCGAGAGGTGGCCCCGGCCGGCCACCGCGAGCTCGAAACGAGTCGGTTGGGCGGTTTGGGAGGCATAGGAAGAACCGGAGGTCGTGGCGGCCCGGGGGGCGGAAGAGCCATCGCCGCCACTGAAGCTGGAAACGAAGGCCGCGATGCGCATGCCGGGTCTGAGCTGCTTTGGGTTCACGTAGACACTGGCGGCGTTCGCGGCGCGCTCGGCTTCGTCGCCGGCGAGGCCGAGAGCGCGTAGCGCCCTTCCCAACGTGTCACCGGCGCGCAGCGTGTGGACCCGGTCCGGTTCGACCGTCGCCGCGACTCCCCCCGCGGCGGGCGCAGCCGCCACCGGGGTCACGGGCGGAGAGGACGCCGCATCCTGCGGCGGAGCGGTTCCAGGTGCGGAGGATTCGACCCAGGAGGTCAGGGCGAGCGGCGCGACGACGAGCGCGGCCGATACAGGAAGGGCGCGTTTCAGAAACCGCAGCACCCTTTCCCTGCTCCATGCACTCATCCAGTGAGCCCTCGCCGGCTGCGATTTGTCGATGGGCCGGGAGGTCCCCGGGAGCCGGGATCATAACATCCGGCCGGTCCGGCGCTGTGCAATCGGCTGCAGGGGGAGCTTTGAGGGTTAGCGCAGAAGCCCCAGGATCTGCTCTTCGGCCTCTGCGGCGAGGCGGCCCTGGAAGAGGACCTCGCCCTTGCGAACGACGACGAGTCCGGGCAACGCCGTGACCGCGTGACCTTTGGAGAACTCACCGTCGCGGTCGAGGTAGATCGGGGCGTGGAGCGGATGTTCACGCACGAATTCGCCGATCGCCGCCGCCTCCTCCTGGAAGTTCACGGTGACGACCCGCCCCTGGCCGGAGAGCTTCTGCACCAGGTCGTTCACTCGCGGCGAGATGTCGCGGCAGCGCGGCGACCAGGAGGCCCAGACTACGATGATGTGCGTGCCCTGCGCGAGGTCGGCGGACGACAACTGTCCGCCTCCCAGTCCCGGCAGGCTCGCCCCCTGCGCCCCGGCCGGAGTGGCGGCGAGGGCCGAGTAGACCAGCAGCAGCAGACCGAAAAGAGCGAGCCCGGCCGCGCCAGACCATCGTTTCGGGGCGGACAGGCCCCGTGGGATTCGACCGGATCGCATTCGGATCACTCCAGTCCGAGCAGCGCCCGGATCCTCTGCTGCAGTTCGGTCGGGGCGGGCCGCCGGGCGCATCGGGTGCGCACCATCACGACGACCTGCTCGATACGCATGGCGTGCTCGCGGCAGTTCGGACAATCTTCGAGATGCCGCTCCATGGGTTCGCGCGGCAGCTGTTCGCGGTCGCGATCCACCCAAAGAAAGACCGCCCTCTGGACTCGCTTACACCCCATCTGCTGGTCCCTCTGGACGCCGACCCGTGTCCCGGCAGTCCGTCCGCACCCTGGTCAAAACGCTTTGCCTAACGTCGAAATTCCACGCCGGGATCCGAGCGGTCGCGGTCATCGAAGCCGTCGCGGCCATCGCAGACAGAGCAGCCATCGCGTTCGCCGGGGTCGCTGAAGCCACGGATTCAGTGTCCGGACGCCGCAGCGTCCGGCGCCGCATCGGTGCCGCGCCGGCGCGCCGGTTCCGAACCGGCGCGCAGATAGCCGTGCTCGCGGGCGTAGCGCAGCATCGCCTCTTCGAGCAGCTTCCTGCCACGGTAAAGCCGGCTCATGACCGTGCCGACCGGAATCTCGAGGATCTCGGCGATCTCGCGATAGGAGAAGCCTTCGATGTCCGCCAGGAGCACCGCCATGCGGTAGTCCTGGGGCAGGAGGTCCAGCGCCCGCTGGACGTCCTCGTCGAAGACGTTTGCGAGCGCCTCTTCTTCCGGATTCTTCATCTGTCCAGCAGCTTCCGGCGCGAGTTGGCTCTCGAACGCATCCTCGATCTCGGCGAAATCGCTCTTCCTGGGCGCCGCCTGCTTGCGCCGGTACTCGTTGATGAAGGTGTTCTTGAGGATCTTGAAGAGCCAGGCCTTGAGGTTCGTTCCGGGCGTGAACTGCGCGTAGCTGCGATAGCCCTTGAGGAAGGTCTCCTGCACCAGGTCCTCGGCATCCTCGGCGTTGCGCGACAGGCGGTAGGCGGTGTTGTAGAGCGAGTCGAGGAACGGCATCGCCGCCGCTTCGAAAGCAGCACGATCGTCGGCCAGCTGGGTTGCGCTCGTCGTTGGCATTTCCGCCTGCATCTCTAACTGCCGATTATCCACCATCTTCCCGCGGAGGATCGAACGCACGAACGGTGCCAGCCGGCTCGCGGCCCCCCGCCCGTGGCCGGAAGGTGAGAGAATGCCCGCCGACCGATCCATGCGCCCTCCCGACTTCGCACCTGTTCCGGCCCCAATTCCGGCGCCTATTCCGGAAGACCGCCTGCACGCTCTCGTCGAGGCGATGCGCGGCCAGCCGGTTCTGATGCTCGTGGACCTGGTCGTCGACCGCTTCCTCTCCGGTACGCCCAAGCGGATCTCGCGCGAGGCGCCGGTGCTCATCCTGCGCTACGCCGGCGAGAGCCTGGCCCCGGGCGGCGGCGCCAATGCCGTCGCGAACGTCATGGCGCTCGGCGGCCTTCCTCGCCCTTTCGGACTCGTCGGCGAGGACGCGAGCGGTCGCGAGCTCCTCGCCGCGTTCGCCGAGCGGGGAATACCGACCGGCGCGATCCTCGTGCGGCCGGGTTACGGAACCCCCACCAAGACGCGCATCCTCGCCGGCTTTCCGACCGGCATCAAGCAGCAGGTCGTGCGGCTGGATCGCGAGCAGGAGGTCGTGCTCCGCGGCGAAGAGGTCGAGGCGCTGCGGCGCGCCATCGCAGAGGCCGGCGGCGCGCGGGCGGCCATTCTCTCCGACTACGGTTACGGCTCCGTCGTGCCGGCTCTGCTGCCCGAGATTCGCAAGGCCGTCGGGCAGGACGGTGCGATTCTCGTCGACAGCCGCTTCCGGCTCGGGGACTTCGCCGGGCTCGACGGCGCGACGCCCAATGAAGAGGAAGCCGAAACCCTGCTCGGGCGCCCGTTGGACGATCTCCAGGGCAGCGACGTCGGCGCCGGGCGCGAGCTGCGCGAGCGCCTGCGCGCGCGTTTCCTGCTCGTCACCCGCGGCAGCCGCGGCATGTCGCTCTTCACGCCCGACGGCGCCGCCCACGTTCCGGTCCACGGCACCGACCAGGTGGCCGATGTCACCGGCGCCGGCGATACGGTCATCGCGACGTTCGCCCTGGCGCTCGCCGCCGGCGGCTCGCCGCGGGAGGCGATGCTCCTCGCCAATTACGCAGGCGGCGTCGTGGTGATGAAGATGGGCACCTCGACGGTCTCCCGCGAGGAGCTCCACGCCGCGATCACCACCGATCCCCGGCCACGACTGGAGATGACATGGGTCGAGTTCTGACCGTCGCCGAGCTCGCCATCGAGACCCGGCGCCTGCAGACGGAAGGCCGCACCCTCGCCTTCGCGAACGGCCACTTCGACCTCCTGCACGTCGGCCATCTGCGCTACCTGCAGGCGGCCCGCGCCGAGGCCGATCTGCTCATCGTGGCCGTCAACGACGACGCCTCGGTGCGCAGCCTCAAGGGCCCGGGCCGCCCGGTCGTTCCGGCGGTCGAGCGCGCCGAATTGCTCGCGGCGCTCTCTCCGGTCGACTTCGTCGTCGTCTTCGAGGGCGACAGCCCGGCGCCACTTCTGGCCGCGATTCGCCCCGACGTTCACTGCAAGGGGACCGACTACGGCTCCCCGGATCGGGTGCCCGAGTTCGCGGTCGTCGCCGCATACGGCGGCCGCACGGCGCTGGTCGGAGATCCGAAGGACCACGCCACCAGCGACCTCATCGAAAAGGTGCGCGGCCT
Organism: Thermoanaerobaculia bacterium; assembly: GCA_018057705.1. Classification (NCBI taxonomy): domain Bacteria; kingdom Pseudomonadati; phylum Acidobacteriota; class Thermoanaerobaculia; species Thermoanaerobaculia bacterium. Next base: position 70,911 of record JAGPDF010000004.1, read on the forward strand.
CCCCGGCCGCGCCGGGTCGCCGGCTCTCGATTGACCCATTTTTCTCACCGCTGCTACACTGGACTCGAGTCCCGTCGGCCACCGCTCTGCTCGCACGGCGCCGCACGGGGGAGTTTCGTCATGAACCAGGAAAGGCCCTTCGAGAGATGAGTAATCGTCTGGGAGACGCTCTTCTCAAGTCCGGCAAGGTCAGCCCGGAGCAGCTGAAGGAGGGGCTTGCCCTGCAGAAGGAGAAGGGTGGCCGCATCGGCTCCGCGCTGGTGAAGATCGGCGCCATGACGGAGAAGGACCTCGTCGAGTTCCTTTCGAAGCATTTCGGGGTCCCGGCAATCGACCTGCAGCGCGTCGAGATCGACGAATCGGTCATCAAAGTGATTCCGGCCGACGTCGCGCGCAAGTACACCATCCTGCCGATCGCCAAGGTCGGCGCCAAAGTCACTCTGGCGATGATCGACCCGACCAACGTCTTCGCCATGGACGACATCAAGTTCATGACGGGGTACAACGTCGACCCCGTGGTCGCGTCGGAATCCGCGCTGCGCATCTCGATCGACAAGTACTACGGCTCGACGCATGCCATCGAGCTCAAGAAGGTGATGGAGGATCTCACCGACACCTCGGCGGATTCCTCGCTCGAAGTGCTCGACGAGGACCAGGATCTCGACCTCGAGATGCTGGAGAAGGAGTCCGAGGAAGCCCCGGTCGTCCGCCTCGTCAACATCATCCTCACCGACGCGATCAAGAAGGGTGCCTCGGACATTCACATCGAGCCGTACGAGAAGGACTACCGGGTCCGCTACCGGATCGACGGCATCCTCTACGAGATGATGCACCCGCCGTTGCGGCTGCGCGAGGCGATCACCAGCCGCATCAAGATCCTGGCCAAGCTCGACATCGCCGAGAAGCGCCTCCCCCAGGACGGCCGGATCAAGATCAAGACCAAGATCCAGGACCGCGTCAAGGATCTCGACTTCCGCGTCTCGGTGCTGCCGACGATCTATGGCGAGAAGATCGTCATGCGACTCCTCGACAAAGACAACCTGATGCTCGACATGACCAGGTTGGGCTTCGAGACCGAGTCGCTGCGCAAGTTCGAGCAGGCGATCCTCAAGCCCTACGGGATGGTGCTCGTCACCGGACCGACCGGCTCCGGCAAGACGAATACCCTCTACTCGGCTCTGCAGCGGATCAACACCGCCGAGGTGAACATCATCACCGCCGAGGATCCGGTCGAGTTCAACCTCCCGGGCATCAACCAGGTGCAGATGAAGGAGCAGATCGGGCTCAACTTCGCGGCCGCCCTGCGCTCGTTCCTGCGCCAGGATCCGAACATCATTCTGGTGGGCGAGATCCGCGACTTCGAGACCGCCGAAGTGGCCATCAAGGCCGCGATGACCGGCCACCTCGTGCTCTCGACCCTCCACACGAACGACGCGCCTTCGTCGATCAACCGCTTGATGAACATGGGCATCGAGCCGTTCCTCGTCGCCACTTCGGTGCACATGATCGTCGCGCAGCGGCTCGTTCGCCGCGTCTGCAGCTCGTGCAAGGAGGCGACGGAGGCTCCGCTCGGCGCCCTCATGAACGCCGGCTTCTCCGAGAAGGACGCCAAGACCGTCCGCCTCTTCAAGGGGCGGGGCTGCGATCGCTGCTCGAACACCGGTTACAAGGGCCGCGTCGGCCTCTACGAGGTCATGGAGATCGGCGACGAGATCCGCGAGCTGATCCTTTCGGGGGCGAGCTCGGTCGAGCTGCGCAACAAGGCGATCGAAACCGGCATGCTCTCGCTGCGCGGCTCGGGCCTTCAGAAGATCCGGGAAGGCGTGACGACCGTCGAGGAAGTCGTCCGCGAGACCGTTCAGTAGACGCTCCGCCCTCGACGAGCCCGCCGTGCGCAAGTATCTGGTCTTCCTCGTCCTCGGTGTGGCCTGGCTGATCTCCAAAGCCTTCTGGACACGAGAGATGAAGTGGGTCGGCGGTACCCCGAAGGGGGATCCCTGGCGCGGCATCCGGGTGCTCTGCTTCCTCAATCACACCAGCCTCTTCGAGTGGCTCTTCATCGCCATGGCGCCGCCGCGGTTCCTCTGGCGGGTCGCCAACCACGGCGTCGTGCCGGCGGCGGAGAAGACCACCAGCCGACCCATCGTGGGCCAGTTCTTCAAGCTCGTCGGCGCCCATGTCGTGTCGATCTCGCGCGAGCGCGATCACACCTGGCGCGAGGTGCTTTCGCGTATCGACCCGGACTCGATGGTCGTCATCCTGCCGGAGGGCAGGATGAAACGCCCCGGTGGTCTCGATTCGAAAGGTCAGCCGATGTCCGTGCGCGGAGGGATCGCCGATATTCTCGAGGTCATCCAGGAAGGCCCCATGCTGATCGCCTACAGCGGCGGCCTGCACCACGTTCAGGCTCCCGGCGAGCGCCTGCCGCGGATGTTCCGCAAGATCCGCATGAACTTCGAGCTGGTCGACATCGCAGCGTATCGCGCAGAGCGGATGCGCGACGCCGATGGTCCGATCGGCTTCAAACGCGCGGTGGTCGATGACCTCGAACGGCGGCGCGACCGCAACTGCCCGACCTGAGCCAGCCCGCCGGGTCCGGCGCCGCGCCGGCGCTGCGGGGCGATCGGATCGCCGTCAGGCGCGGGAGTTCCACAGCCGGTCCGGGTCTCCACTGAGGAGGTTCGCGGCGCGCGCGAGCACGAAGAGCACGTCGGAGAGCCGGTTGAGGTAGGGCAACGTCCACCGGCCGACCGGCTCCTCCCGCGCCAGGGTGACCAGCAATCTCTCTGCCCGCCGACAGACGGTGCGCGCTACGTGCAGATGAGCTGCGGCGGCGCACCCCCCGGGAAGAATGAAGTTCTCGAGCGGCGCGAGCTGCTCGTTCCAGGCGTCGATCTGCGCTTCGAGCCAGTCGACGTGGCGCTCCTCGATTCGCGGCAGCGGGCGCACCGCCTTGTCGGCCTCGGTGACGCAGAGGTCGGCCCCGAGGTGAAACAGGTCGTTCTGGATCCGTGAAACCGGCGCCGCGAGGCTCTCTGGCAGGCGCCCCGAGAGCGCCACCCCGAGCTGCGAGTTGAGCTCGTCGACGGTGCCATAGCAGTCGACCCGCAGGTTGTCCTTGGAGATCCGCGTCCCGGAACCGAGCGCCGTGCTGCCGTCGTCGCCGGTGCGGGTGTAGATTCGAGTCAGTCTCGGCATGGGGTCATTCTAGAACGCGCCGCTCGGCCCGGGGCTGGCGAGTCCGGTGCGAAAGTCGGGCTAGGATAGCCAGTCATGATCACGGACCAGGAGATCTACCGCCGCCGCTTCCTCCTCCTCCTGGCGGTCGCCGTGTCGGCGCTCTTTCTCTTCATGATCAAGGGCTTCCTGATCGCCCTGGTGCTGGGAGCGATCTTCAGCGGCCTGGCTCATCCGCTCTACTCCTGGCTGCTCGGCAAGATGCCGGGCAAGCGCTCGCTCGCGTCCGCCCTCACGCTGGTCATTCTCCTGCTCGCGGTCGGATTGCCCCTCGCGGCCTTCCTCGGCCTGGTGGCCGCCAACGCCCTCGACATCGGGCAGGTCGCCGTCCCGTGGATCAAGCAGAACGCCGCGCAACCGTCGGTGCTGGAGCAGCGCCTGATGGAGCGCCTGCCGATCCTCTCCTACATCGAACCCTACCGGGAGTCGATCGTCTCGTCGCTCGGCAAGGTCGTGGAGAGGACCGGCGGGTTCCTCTTCAAGAGCCTGTCCTCGCTGACCGGCGGCACTTTCCACGTCATGCTGAACTTCTTCGTCCTGCTCTACGCCATGTTCTTCTTCCTCAAGGGCGGCCGCGGATTGCTGGACGACCTCCTCGCCTACCTCCCGCTTCCCGACGAGGACAAGCGCCGACTCGCCGACCGGTTCGTGGCGGTGTCCCGGGCGACCATCAAGGGCACGCTGGTAGTCGGCTTCGTCCAGGCCGCACTCGGCGGAGCGTCGTTCTGGGTGGTCGGCATCCAGGGGGTCGCTTTCTGGTCGGTGCTGATGTTCATCCTGTCGGTCCTGCCGGGGATCGGCGCCGCGCTGGTCTGGGTGCCGGCGGTGGCCTATCTGCTGATCATCGACCGCACCGGCGCGGCGATCGGGCTGGCGATCTGGAGTGCGGCGGTCGTCGGCACGGTCGACAACCTCCTTCGCCCCGCCCTGGTGGGCAAAGACACGCAGATCCCGGATCTCCTCATCCTGATCGGAACGCTCGGCGGATTGACGCTCTTCGGCGCTGCCGGCCTGATCCTCGGCCCGATCGTGGTGGCGCTCTTCATCACGATCTGGGAGATCTACAGCGGCGTCTTCCGCGACGTTCTGCGCTCGCCGCGCTCGCCGGCGCCTACCGAACCCGGACCTTGAGCGTCCGCCCGATCCAGTTCATGAGCTCGCAGAGCTCGTCGTAGTCGGGGTGGCGCAATCGGAACCAGGCGTTCGCCAGGTAGCCCTTCTCGATCGCCACGGTCTCCCGTCCCGCCGCCGGAACCTCCTTGGCAAAGACCCAGGGCCGGATACGTTTCAGCACCTCATCGAGGTTCTCGTAGCCCGAGATCCGCCCGTCCCGCTCCGGCCGCACCTGCACCGAGCCGGTCGCCATGCGGCGGCTCGGCACGGCGTCGACGCGACCCCAGACGACGGCCTTCGCCCACGCGGCATAGAGGTCCAGGTCGTTGCCGACACAATAGAGGTCCCAGATCCGTTCTCCCGGCGGGCGCGCCCCGATCTCGGAGATCTTGAGCCCCTTGGGACCGAAGAACCACTCCATGTGGGTGGCCGAGGTGCCGATACCCAGCGTCCGGATGACCTTTCGCCCGAGCTCGCGCAGCTCCTCGTAGCTCGCCACGTCGACACGGTTCGTGGCCGCGATCTGCGGCGCGATGGCGCGATTCGACAGCGCCTCGAGAACGCTCGGATAGTAGTGGGAGATGAACTCGAGGCGCGGCTCGCCAGCGATCGAAATCGTGTCGTAGAAACCCTCGTGCCCGGCGACGAACTCCTCCACCGCCGCCGCCTCGCCCTGATGCACGCCGAGAGAGCGCGCGGCGCGCTCGAGCTCCGCCACGCTGTCGACGCGGAAGGTCTTCTGCGATCCCAGCCCCGCGATCGGCTTGAGGATCAGCGGCAGGCCGTGGCGTTCGGCAAACTCGCGCAAGGCCGCGAGGGAAGTGACCGCAGCGGACTCCGCGCAAGGGATCTTCGCCTCGCGCAGCGCCTGCTTCATCGCCGGTTTGTCACGGCACAGACGCGCCGACCGCAGCGAGAGGCCGGGCACACCGAGCTCCTCACGGGCGGCGGCGGCGCTCTCGATCAGCCGCTCCTCGACCGTCTCCAGGCGGTCCACCGAAAAGCGATTGCCGAGCCGGCGCACCGCTTGCGCGACCTCGCGCGGATCGAACGGATTGCGCACCTGTTCCCAGGCGTCGAGATGTCGCTTGAGACCGGCGCGCAGCCGCGACTGCGGAGTCGATCCGATGCCCGAGACCCGGACGCCCTGCTCCTTCGCCGCGCGGACGAAGTCGTGGAACGCCGCGAAGAGGTCGGGGCCCAGCAGGACGATGTGCATAGTGGACGGCGATCCTAGCAAGGCCCCCGAGCCGATGCAGGAATGGAACATGCCGCAGACGTTTGAGGCAGCCGCCTCGTACACTCATCAGGGCCCGGTTGGATCGCATCCCGCGATCGTTCGGGCAGAAGGAGAGCCCATGATCCGGAGTTCCGAGCGCCGCCTTCATGCCGCTGGATCCGCTGCCGCCCTGCTCTGTGTCGCCCTGCTCGTCCTGCTGGTTCTCCCGGCAGCGGCGATGGCGGCCGATCACCAGCGCGAAGCCGAAGCTGTCGTTTCGGCGGCCCGACGCACGCTCGGACGATTCCAGGCCGACCCGGAGATGGGCTGGTTCCGCGACCACGTCGGAGGTTCGCTGGCGATTCTCATCGTCCCGAAGCGGGTTCGCGCGGGTCTCATTTTCGGCGGCTCCGGGGGGGTCGGAGTGCTCCTGGCGAGAGACTCGTCGACCGGCGAATGGGGGCAACCGGTCTTCTACAACCTCGGAGGGGCCTCGGTCGGGCTGCAGGCGGGAGGCGAGCGTTCGGAGGTCGTCTTCCTGATCCAGTCCCAGGACGGCATCGATTCGTTCCTGAGCCCAAAGCTCCAACTCGGCGCCGAAGCCGCCGTTGCCGCGGGCCCGGTCGGCGCCGGCGCCGGCGAGAACGTCTCCGCCGACATCCTCACTTTCGTGCGCTCGAAGGGCCTCTATGCCGGGGCGACGCTGGACGGCACCGTCATCCAACCGGCCACCGAGCGCAATGCGGCCTACTATGGAGCGGAGGTCACGGCGACCGACATCCTGGTCCGCAAGCTCGTGCGAAACCCGCAGGTGGACGGCCTGCGCGAGGATCTGGCGCGCACCGCCCGCCCCGTCCCCTCGACGCCCGGAAGCTGACTCCGGCCTGGGGAGACGGAGCTCAGCCCGGCGGTGGCGCCTCTCCCGTGCTGTCCGGTCCGGATCCGCCCAGGCAGCAAACCACCGCCACCGCCAGCGGCAGCAGCTGCAGCAACAGGCGATCCAGCGCCGAGCCGAGGTGCCATTCCAGGTCGAAGGGACTGAGCACGAAGGCAAAGGCATAGCTCGTGAAAGTCGCCGCAGCGGCCGCGGCCAGAAGGACGGTGCCGGGTGCCGTTCGAAGGCGCAGGCGGTGGCCCCAGAACAGCAGGCCAAGACCGAGCAGCGGCCAGACGAAACCCCAGAGGGGGGCGCCCGTGCGCGGATCGAGATGGCCGAGCGTTGCCGCCGCCACCCGACTCCAGCGCTCGTCGTCGAGCAACTGTGTCCACTTGCCGCCGCCACGCAGAAAGCTCGCTCGTGCCGGCACGCCAGGCGCCCAGGTGAGCTTGAACAGGATGAGCGCCAACACTCCCGGGAGCATCCCCAGCGCCCACGGCAAAGGTCGCCGCAGGAGATCCGGCCACGGCCGGCCGCGCAGCAGGGCGAGGCCGACGAAGGGGCCGGCGAGAGCCGCCGCCAGGATGAGTCCTTCCGCCTTGGTCCACGGCAGAAGGCCGAGGACGAAACCCGAAAGGACGGCTGGCGGGCCGAGTCGCGACCGCAGATCGAGCGCGGCGACCAACGGCAGAGCGGCGGCACAAGCCATGTAGGCCAGGGGCAGATCCGCGACCTGCGCAAACGCCCATTTCCAGGTCGCGGGCGTCGAGAAGACCAGCAGCACCGCGGGTCCAGCAAACCACGTCGCCCCGCAGAGCCGGACCAGCAGGTGCAGTGCCGCGGCCAGGCCGAGCGCGAATGCCAGCCCCATCCCCAACGGAACGGCGCTCGACTCGTTGCCGGCGAGCTCCCATTGCGCTGCAATGGACGCTCCCAGGAGGAGCGGATACTCCGGATGCCCTTCGCTCAGGGCAGCGAAGACCGCGGGCAGCCGGTCGGCCTCCGTGCGGGCGAGAAAGCGTGCGCTCGAGTTCCAGATCGCCACCGCGTCCCACATCCCTTCCGGCTGCGCCCGCTGCCAGGTGCGAAAGGTCTGCAGCAGGAGCAAGGCAGTCGTCGCGAGCAGGAGCGCGCTCGCGACGCGCAGCGCGAACGCCAGGCGCGGGGCCCTGACACCGTTCGGCGACAGCGCCGCCGTCCCGGCGCCGGCAGGGTTCCCGGGTGAAGTGGCTGGCGGCTCGCCCAGCGGTGCGCCACGCCTCCCGCATCGAACCGCCAGCTCCAGGGCTGCGAGCGCTCCACACACGCCGAGGCTCCAGGGCAGCGCTCCATCGAGGCCGCACCAGCGGGCCGCGAACAGCGCGCACGAGGGCAGGCCAAAGGCCACTGCCGGCGCCCAGGCGAGAGCCCAGCGCAGCCGGTCGCTGCGACTCCAACCGGGCGCGCCCAGCCAGCGGTAGAGCAGCGCTGCGGCAACGCAGCACAGGACGAGTGGAAGCGCCATGATCACGGGTCACTCTCTCCCGAGACGAACCAGCGTCAGGACCTCATCGAGCGGCTCGGCCTCATAGGTCAGGCCCTGCCGACGCGCCCGGCCTTCGAGCGCCACCAGAGCGGCAGCGTGCTGCGCGCGATCGTCGAAGGCCACGAGAACGAGACCCGGCTCGCCTTTCCCGTGGCTCCCGAACGCCTCGTCGACGCCCGTCGCCCACGACAGCACGGTCGGCGCGAGGCTGTACTGCGCGGCGAAGAAGCGTTCTGCGGCGGGAAGACCGCGGGCCCGGTCGAGCATCAGAGTTGCGCTCGGCGCGGTGGCGAGGCGCGGACGCAACCGATCGAAACGCGCCAGGTCGTCACCGAAGAACGGCGGCAGGACGCCGATGGCGCGAGCGATCCGTTCGCCATGTACGACGCCGAGCGCCCAGACGGGCAGCAGCAACGCCAGAAAGACCATCGCCCGGACCGACAACGGGCAGGCTCGAGCTCGCTCGGAAATCGGCGCCCTCCTTTTGGGTTGCCTGCACGGCAAAACGGGCTGCAGCGGGAAACGCCTGCCAGCTCCCGCGCCACAGCCCGGACCTCGACTACGCAGCGGCGAAAGCCGCCGCCATCCTGCGACCCGGGAAGAGCCCGGGCGAGGCTACAACGTCAGGCGGCGCGGCCAAGGCGCTCTTCGTCGCCTCCATCGTCGCCGCCGTCATCTTCGGCCTCTTCCTCTTCCTCTTCTTCCTCGACGTCGTCTTCAGCTTCGTCGTCGCCTTCGGCATCGTCGCCTTCGTCGTCGCCTTCGGCATCGTCGCCTTCGTCGTCGCCTTCGGCATCGTCGTCTTCGGCGTCGCCTTCGGCATCGTCACCTTCGTCGTCGCCTTCGGCATCGTCGGCTTCGGCATCGTCGTCGCCGGCGTCGGCTTCGGCATCGGCCGCGTCGGCTTCGGCGTCCGCGGCGTCGGCTTCGGCGTCGGCAGCATCCGCCTCGGCGTCAGCGAGATCGGCTTCGGCCTCGGCAGCGTCGGCCTCGGCCTCGGCGACTTCCACGTCAGCATCGTCGTCGTCGAACTCTTCCGCGTCCTCCTCGTCGAGAAGGTCGTCGCCGGCGTCGACCTCGAGACCCTCGTCCTCCCAGACCTCGGCCGCGACGTCGAGATTGACATCCTCTTCTTCGTAGAGGGTGTCTTCCATCTCGGCCGAACCGAACTCGGTGGAGTAGTCCTCCCAACCGAGCTCGTCGTACTCGAAGCTCGCGTCGAAGTAGGCGTCAGTCGCCACCAGATCGGCGTCATAGACGTCCGTAATCTCGTAGTCGACGTCGAGCTCCATCGGGACATCCCAATACTCCCAGGTCTCGACCGAGTAGGTTCCGACGGTGTCCCAGTAGAGCGTGTCGTAGGTCGTGAAGGAGCCGGAGACCCAGACGTCCATCGCGACCCAGTCAGCGCGGTAGGAAGGGCCGACGTAGTAGGAGTAGCAGTCCCACTCGCCCTCGAGGTAGTCGAGGAGCAGCAGGGCGGTCATGAAGGCGTCGACCGTGAGCTGGGCGACGGCGATCGCGTTCGACTGTTTGACCAGCCGGGCAAGCTGCGCCTCGGTGCCCTTGTCGCCCTTCTGCTTCGCCTTGGCCTGCATCGGCGCGAGCTTCTTCGAGAACTCGGCCTGGCTGGCCTTGATCTTCTCGAAGTTCGCCTTCTCTTTCGCGGAGAGGTCGGCGCCCTGCTTCGCCCGCAGTCCTTCGCCGCCGTAGCGGCTGCGCAGCGCCGTGAAGGAGTTGTCGAGCTTGCCCAGGTAGCCGTCGACCTTGGCGTTCTGGACCCCGACGCGCGGCCAGGCGGTCTTGACCTTGGCGAGCGCCTTGCTGCCCTTGGAAAGCGATTCGAAGAGCTTCTTGTCCTTCGCCTTGAGCTTCTTCTCGCTCTCGCCGAGGGCGGCCTGGAACTCCTTCAGCCCAGCGAAGAACGGCGCCTGCTTCTTGCTCTTCGGATCGAGCTTGCCGCCCGAAGCCTTCGTTTCCTTGAGGATTCCGGCTACGGCCTTCTTCGACTCGGCGAGCAGTTGCGTGCCGGTGACCTGCTTGCCGGCCGCAGGCTTCGCAGCGGCAGGCTTCGCTGCAGCGGGCTTCGCAGCCGGAGTCGCCGCGGCAGCGGCGCCCGAGAAGAGCGGCCCGTAGGCGAGAAAATTGACCAGCACGAAACAGCTCACCGCTTTCTTCAGATATTGCATCCCCAGCCCCCCAATCGATCCTGTGGCCAAACATAGGCGCGACCCACGCCGCGCCGTCGAATCTCCCAGATACTGGAACGAGCGCCGATCCGCCGCGGCCGATCCTCCGCCCAACGCCCCCAACTTCACGCCGGAGGCGCGCATCGATCGCGGTGACTCTCTCTCGGCTGTCCGTCCGGCGGCGGAGCATACACCGCCACCTTGCGGCGCGGCATGCCCCTTCGGGCCGCGAGCACGAGGGCGCCTTCGGCTCCCGGAGCCCCGCCGTTTCCCGCCGGGCGGAAGCGGCCGACGGTCCATTTCCAAGCTACAATCCGGTCGCTCCTGAAAGCCTGCGCCGGGCGCAACCCGGACTCCGCAAGGCCCTTTCGGGTTCCTGGCGCTGGCCCATGACGAAGCTCGATTGCCGCCGGTGCGGCAGCCCGATTCCGCTCCCGGCCGCGGCCACCCTCCAGCCGTCTGCGGTCGTCGTCTGCGCCCAGTGCGGCGCGCGCTACGCCCGGCGCTCCGGCTCATCGAGCGCCTCGACTCTGGCCCCCGGCACCGCCATCCCGACCCCGGAGCCCGTCTCCGGGTCTCCCCCAGCGTCCCCGCGGTCGGCTCCTCCGCTCTCCGCCTCTTCGACTCCGACGGCCTCCGGGCACTCGATGCCGCAAGGATCCACGCTGCGTCTGGGACAGTCGCCGACGACCCTCTTCCAGGCCGGCGAGCGGATCTCGGAGCGCTACAGCATCCGTCGCTTCATCGCACGGGGCGGCATGGGCGAGGTCTACGAGGCCGAAGATCTCGAGCTCCGGCAGGTGGTGGCCCTGAAGACCGTGCACCCGCGCGACGCCGCACACGAGATCGCGATCGAGCGCTTCAAGCGCGAGATTCACCTGGCGCGCAAGGTCACCCACGCCAACGTCTGCCGGATCTACGACGTCGGCTACCACGCGCGAGCGGACGGGACCTCGGTGATCTATCTCACGATGGAGTTTCTCGAAGGCGAGACGCTCGCGAGCCGACTCCGGCGCGAGGGCCCCCTGTCGCCGGCCGAGAGCCTGCCGATTGCCCGGCAGATGATCGCAGCTCTATCTGCCGCCCATGCTGCCGGCGTCATTCATCGCGACTTCAAGAGCGAGAACGTCTATCTGGTGCCCGGACCGGACGGCAGCCGCGTCGTGGTCACCGACTTCGGGGTCGCCCGCGGCGTCGAGCACGACCAGTTCTCCGCGCAGGTGACGATCGCGGACGCCGCGGTCGGCACCCCGGCCTACATGGCGCCGGAGCAGATCGAGGGCGGGTCGGCGACGGCGGCGATCGACCAGTACGCCCTTGGGGTCGTTCTCTTCGAGATGGTGACCGGAAACCTGCCGTTCGCGGGCGAGACACCGCTCGCGACCGCCGTCAAGCGCCTGACGCAGGCTCCGCCCTCGCCGGAGGAGCTCACTCCGGGCCTGGATCCGGCCTGGGTGGCCGTCATTCGCCGCTGCCTGGCGCGCTATCCGGGCGAGCGTTTCCCATCCGTCCTCGACGCCCTCCGGGCGCTCGCCGGCGAGGCCGGCGCGCCCGCGGCGGGCTCGTCCTCTCCTGACTCCGCGGTTTTCGCTCCACCCACGGGCGAAGTCGTCGCGGCCGGTTCCTTGACCGCTGGAGCCGCGGAGCCGGCGGCGCCGGCGCTCGATCGGAAACCTCCGGATCCGAAACGCCGGAAGCAGCTCTGGCTGCTCGCCGCCGTTTCGCTCGTCCTCGCCCTGGCGCTCGTCCAGGCCGTCGTGCGCGTCCGGCGGTCGCTCGAGTCGCCGCTCGGCGAGACCGGGGAGGTCCGGCGCGCGGTCGCAGTCGTGCCGTTCCGCAACCTCGCCCAGCGCGCCGAGTTCGAGTGGCTGTCGGTGGCGCTCGCCGAGATGGTGGCCTCCGAGTTGCGTGCCGGCCGGGGTCTGCGCACCATCTCCGCTGAGGACGTGGCGCGGGCCGGAGTCGATCTCGGCCTGGCGGCGACCGACCAACCCTCGGGCGACGTCATCGCCAATCTGCGCTCTCGCCTGGGAACCGACTTTCTCGTCCTCGGCTCGTACACCGTGCTCGGAGGCGGCGAGTCGGCCACGGTCCGCCTGGCAGTCCGCATCGAGGACGCCGCGAAGGCCGAGACCCTCGGAGAGTCGGTCGCGACCGGCGGCGAACAGGAGCTCTTTCAGTTGGTCTCCAAGGTCGGAACCGACCTTCGGCAGCTCCTGGGCAGCGCCGCGCGCGATTCGCAAGCGGCCGCGATCGCCTCGGCGCCGACGAATCCGCGCGCCGCACGCCTCTATTCCGAAGGGCTGTTGAAGCTGCGCAGCTTCGAGCCAAGCGCCGCGCGCGAGCTTCTCGAGCAGGCAGCGGCCGCGGAGCCCGGACATCCGATGATCCATGCGGCCCTTGCCCAGACCTGGGCCGCCCTCGGCTTCGAGCAGCGCGCCGAGCAGGAGGCGACCCGGGCCCTCGAGCAGGGGGCGGGGCTGCCGCCCGAGGAGCGGCTCGGAGTCGAGGGGCTGGCGGCGGAGCTGCATCGCGATTGGCCGCGTGCGCAGGAGATCTACGCCCGCCTCTGGACAGCGTTTCCGGACGATCTCGAGTACGGCCTGAGACTCACCCGCTCCCAGATCGACGGTGGACGTCCGGATGCGGCTCTGCTCACCATCGCGGCGCTGCGCGCGCTTCCCGATCCGGACCGCGGCAATCCCCGGATCGACCTCGCCGAGTCGGCCGCCGCTCTCGCGATCTCCGACTTCGCCCTCCAGCGCGACGCCGCAGCGCGCGCCGCCTCCCGGGCCGAAGCGCTGAATGCGCCGCTCCTGGTGGCGGAGGCTCGCCTGCGCGAAGCTGAAGCGCTCCGCCGGCTCGGCGATTCGGCCGGCGCGACGGCGGCGAGCGAGTCGTCCCGCCGGCTCTTCGTCGCCGCCGGCGACCGGGCAGGCGAGGCCGCGGCGTTGACGGTTGCGGCAGCGGCCCTCTTCGAGCGTGGTGATCTCGAGGCGGCCCGCGCCGCGAACGGCGAGGCACTCGACCGTTTTCGCGAGGTCGGCGATCGCCGGGGCGTCGCCCGAAGCCTCAACAGTCTCGCGGTGCTTTCCCGCAACCTCGGCGAGCTCGGCCGAGCGCGGGCACTTTACGAAGAGGCCCTGCAGGTTCTCGCGGAGGTCGGCGATCGGCGCGGGACGGCTTACACGCGCAATAACCTCGCCGCAGCGAGCGTCGAAGAGGGGCGGCTCCAGGCGGCCCGGAGAGAGGTCACGGATGCGCTGACGGTCTTCCGCCAACTGAACGACCCGAGCGGGATCGCCGACGCGCTGCTCAATCTTGGGACGATCGAGCACCAGCAGGGCGAGCTCGTAGCCGCCCAACAGCACCTCGAAGAGGCGCTGGCGAAGAAGAGGGATCTGGGTCAGAAGATGGGCGAAGCGGCCGCGATGGTGGCGTTGGGAAGCCTCGCCATCGACCGCGGCGACCTCGCCTCGGCCGGGAACAGCCTCGAGGCTGCGACGGCGCTGGCGCGCGAGACCGCGAGCCGTGCGGTGCTCTCCAATGCCCTCGCAGCGCAAGTCGAGATGGCTCTCGAGAGCGACGACTTCACCCACGCCCGGATGTGGGCGGAGGAATCGATCGCCCTGCGGCGCGAGCTCGGTCGGCGCGGCAAGGTCGACGAGAGCCGGCTGCTCCTGGCGAGGATCGGGCTCGAAAGTGGCGAGATCCGCGCCGTTCTTCCCGATCTCGAGGCCCTGGCGGCGGAGGAATCGCCCGGACGCGCGCCCGACCTCGCAGCGGCGATCGAGCTCGCCCGGGCTCGCGCCTTGGCGGGGCTCGGACGGATCGGCGAGGCGCGCGCGGCGCTCGCGCGCGGAGCGGCCCTGTCTTTTGCGAGCGAGGGCCTGGAGATCCAGCTGCTCGCGGCGGCCGCGGCGCTGGCGACGGAGATCGCAGGCGCCAGGCCGCTCGAAGGACTCGCGCTCGAACCCGGTCAGGCGATCACGGTTGCCACCACGAAGGGTTTCGCCATCCAGGCGCTCGAGCTCGAGATGCTTGTCCTGCGTGACCGCAGCCGTGACGGTGGCGGCGGGGAGGTCGCTGCCGGCCTGCGCCGAATCGCCGCTGCGGCCTCCGAATCCGGGGCATTGCGCATCGCTCGCCTGGCGGAGACCGCGGCAGCCTCCCTCTGACCCGCAAGCCGGGCGCCTACCTCGATAGACGGGGAGACCCCACCCGATGGGCTCGTGCTGCGGGAGACCCGCGGGCGCCTAATGACTTCTGGAGCTTCCACTCTCCCGGTCGGGCCGGGCGGCCCGCCGCCATTACTATCCCTCCAGAGGAGCCCGTACGATGACCACCGTCGCGATGCCTCCCGTGCTCGACAAGAAGGCCGACCTCGCAGGCCCAGGTATCAGTACCTACGAGGATGTCGCCAAGATCCTGCCGGACAACTACGCTCCGCTGCTCGATCGCAAGGAGACCCAGAAGGCGACTGCCGCGGTCAAGCGGTACATCGAGGACGGTCTGTGCCGCGAGCTCAACCTCTTCCGCGTCGAGGTGCCGCTGATCGTCACCGAGGAGAGCGGCGTCAACGACTACCTCGACCGCGACGGCTCCCGCACGCCGGTCTCGTTCCCCTGCGGTCTCGGCATCGAGCCGCGTTTGCGCGCCCAGGTCGTGCAGGCGGCGACCAAGTGGAAGCGGATGGCGCTCAAGCAGTTCGATTGCGCCGTCGGCGAAGGCATCGTCACCGACATGCGAGCGGTCCGCAAGGACTACTTCCTCGACCATGACCACAGCTCCTACGTCGACCAGTGGGACTGGGAAAAAGTGATCACCGCCGCCGACCGCAACCTCGCCACACTCGAGTCGTCGGTCAAAGCGATCTGGAAGGTGATCAAGGGCGCCGAGGATTTCGCCCTCAGGGAGTTTCCCAGGCTCGCTACTTCCAAGTACCCGCGTCTACCCGACGAGCTCGTCTTCCTGCACGCCGAAGAGATTCTCGAGATGTACCCGGATCTGCCGCGCAAGCAGCGCGAGACGGCGATCCTGCAGAAGTACCCGGCGGTCTTCATCATCGGCATCGGCTGGGTGCTCGAAGACGGCTACCCGCACGAGATGCGCGCCGCCGACTACGACGACTGGGTCACTCCGACGGTCTCGAAGTCCGGCAAGCCGATGCACGGCCTGAACGGCGACATTCTGGTCTGGAACCCGGTGACCCGGCGCCGCCACGAGCTCTCTTCGATGGGCATCCGCGTCACCAAGGAGACGCTTCGGCAGCAACTCGAGATCTCCGGCCAGACGGAGTTCCTGAAGCTGCCGTATCACCAGGCGATTCTCAACGACCGGATCCCGCTTTCGATCGGCGGCGGCATCGGCCAATCGCGCACCGTCATGTATCTGCTGCGTACCGCTCATCTGGGCGAAGTGAGCTCGACCGTCTGGCCGAAGCGGCTCAAGGAGATCTGCGCAGCGAAGAACATCCACGTCATCGAGTAGCCAGCTCTAAAGGCAGAGCTCCCGGTGCCCGGGCGGCCACGATCCGCCCGGGCCTTTTCTTTTTCCAAGGGGGGCGCCACCGTCGCGCGGCGACGAGCCGTGTTCCCCGCGCTCAGGCCTCGAGGAGCCGGCGCAGGGCTGCGGCCAGCACTGCCGGCGCGAACGGCTTCTGCAGGTACAGACAGCGAGGCCCCAGGAGCGCAGCGATCTGGTCTTCGTTGCGGGCGTACCCGGACACGAAGAGTACCGGCAGGTCGGGCCTCAGCAGGCGGATCTCCCGGGCGAGCTCCGCTCCACCCAGGCGGGGCATCACGACATCCGTGAGGAGAAGCTGGAAGCCTTCGAGGCCTTCGCGCTCGACGATCGCGCGCGCTTCGATGCCATCGCTCGCCGCCATCACGTGGTAGCCGAGGTCGGCCAACAGCGAGAAGGCAAAGTCCCGGACGGCAGGATCGTCTTCGACGAGCAGGATCCGTTCCCGCCCCCCAGGCAGCGCGAGAGCTCCGGGTCTCACCTTCAGCGTCTCGCCCTTCTCGGCGGACAGAGGCAAGAGAATGCGAAAGGCGGATCCCTTCCCCAGCTCGCTCTCGACGAGGATCGTGCCACTCGACTGCTGAACGATGCCGTAGGCCATGGCGAGCCCCAGGCCGGTTCCCTGACCGACCGGCTTGGTGGTGAAGAAAGGTTCGAAGAGTCGGCGGAGCGTTTCAGCGTCCATTCCCGATCCGCTATCGGCCACCGACAGTTCGACATAGTCGCCGGTGCGCAGAGCTGCGACGGCATGGCGTCCCGAGGCGTCGACGCGGCGGCGAGCGGTGGCGATGCGCACCAGCCCGCCATCCGGCATGGCATCTCGGGCGTTGACGACCAGGTTGATGACGACCTGCTCGAGCTGGGTGGGCTCGGCCCGCACCATGATCGGCCCGGAAGCCAGCGAGAG
>JAGPDF010000004.1:92500-137908 GCA_018057705.1 Thermoanaerobaculia bacterium
GGTCGAAGAGGAGTATTTAGCCTTGGGTGATGGTCCACCCAGATTCCCACGGGGTTTCACGTGCCCCGTGGTACTCGGGAACGCTGATAAGGAGCTATCTTGCCTTTCGCCTACGGGGCTTTCACCCTCTATGGCTGGCCTTTCCAGGCACATTTGACTAGACAGATAGTTGGTAACTCCCCGACCCGACCACAATCGGATCGCACAGCGCCCCACAACACCGATAAGGCAACGCTTGTGGGCTATCGCACCTTCTCGGTTTGGGCTAGTTCCGTGTTCGCTCGCCGCTACTGACGGAATCGCGTTTGCTTTCTTCTCCTGAGGGTACTGAGATGGTTCACTTCCCCTCGTTCGCTTTCAGACGCTATGAATTTACGTCTGAATAACTGGACATGACTCCAGTTGGGTTTCCCCATTCGGAAATCCCCGGATCAAAGCCTGCTTGCGGCTCCCCGAGGCTTATCGCAGCTTGCCACGTCCTTCGTCGCCTCTCTTCGCCAAGGCATCCACCGTGCACCCTTAATAGCTTGACCAAACTTGAGTGTCTTACTAACCGGCGAATCTTGTCGCTACAATCCTGCTTACAAACTTACAAATTCGATTCAGTTGTCAATGAACATCGACTTCAGGATCACTGGGATCCGCATCTGCGAGTGGCTCGCAATCGCGCATCCCCGGGCTCCGAACTTCGAAGCTACCTTCCTGCGGGCCGACTGGTGGAGCTGATCGGGATCGAACCGACGACCCCCTGGTTGCAAACCAGGTGCTCTCCCAGCTGAGCTACAGCCCCGCGTTCGTCTCGCCGGCAGCCCGATCACCCGGCGCCACCGCTACCTTGGTGGGCCTAGGTAGATTTGAACTACCGACCTCACGCTTATCAGGCGTGCGCTCTGACCAACTGAGCTATAGGCCCAGTCCAGGAATCTGCCGATTCCCTGGAAACTGAACAGAGGATGAGTCCAACGATCGACCTAGGTGGAACTTGCCGACATCGATCCGAGCAAGCTCGGCGACGCGACAAGAACATCCCTTAGAAAGGAGGTGATCCAGCCGCAGGTTCTCCTACAGCTACCTTGTTACGACTTCACCCCAATCACCGACCATACCATGGGCAGTTGCCTCCTTGCGGTTAGCGAACCGACTTCCGGTACAACCGGCTTTCGTGATGTGACGGGCGGTGTGTACAAGGCCCGGGAACGTATTCACCCCGGCATGCTGATCCGGGATTACTAGCGATTCCAGCTTCATGCAGTCGAGTTGCAGACTGCAATCCGTACTGAGGACGGTTTTTTGAGATTAGCTCTGCCTCGCGGCTTTGCAACCCTTTGTACCGTCCATTGTAGCACGTGTGTAGCCCTGGACATAAAGGCCATGAGGACTTGACGTCATCCCCACCTTCCTCCCCGATTTCCGGGGCAGTCTCCTTAGAGTGCTCAGCTTCACCTGTTAGCAACTAAGGATAGGGGTTGCGCTCGTTGCGGGACTTAACCCAACATCTCACGACACGAGCTGACGACAGCCATGCAGCACCTCGATGGCGGCTCCCGAAGGAGAGTCGGTATTTCTACCGCTGTCCACCACCGTTCGAGCCCAGGTAAGGTTCTTCGCGTTGCATCGAATTAAACCACATGCTCCACCGCTTGTGCGGGCCCCCGTCAATTCCTTTGAGTTTCAGCCTTGCGACCGTACTCCCCAGGCGGGGTGCTTAACGTGTTAACTAAGGCACCGCAGGGGTCGATACCCGCGACACCGAGCACCCATCGTTTACAGCGTGGACTACCAGGGTATCTAATCCTGTTTGCTACCCACGCTTTCGCGCATCAGCGTCAGAACCGGTCCAGGTAGCCGCCTTCGCCACCGGTGTTCCTCCCAATATCTACGCATTTCACCGCTACACTGGGAATTCCACTACCCTCTCCCGGCCTCAAGCCTTGCAGTATCCGAGGCAGTTCCTCAGTTGAGCTGAGGGATTTCACCCAAGACTTACAAGGCCGCCTACGCGCCCTTTACGCCCAATAATTCCGAATAACGCTTGCCCCCTCTGTATTACCGCGGCTGCTGGCACAGAGTTAGCCGGGGCTTCCTCTGGGGGTACCGTCAAGTTTGCCGACTGTTCGCCGACATCCCTTCGTCCCCCCTAACAGGAGTTTACAATCCGAAGACCTTCATCCTCCACGCGGCGTTGCTGGATCAGGGTTTCCCCCATTGTCCAATATTCCCCACTGCTGCCTCCCGTAGGAGTCTGGACCGTGTCTCAGTTCCAGTGTGGCCGATCACCCTCTCAGGCCGGCTACTGATCGTCGCCTTGGTGGGCCATTACCCCGCCAACTAGCTAATCAGACGCGGACCCCTCCAGGAGCGGTGGCTTGCAAGCATAGGCCACCTTTCTGCGCAGGGCCGAAACCCCACGAACGTATTCGGTATTAGCCCGGGTTTCCCCAGGTTATCCCCAACTCTTGGGCAGGTTGTCCACGTGTTACTCACCCGTTCGCCGCTCTACACGCGACCGAAGTCGCTTTCGCGCACGACTTGCATGTGTTAAGCACGCCGCCAGCGTTCATTCTGAGCCAGGATCAAACTCTCCAGTTTAGATCCTGTAATTGCCTCGAGCCGGCTAAGGACTCGGGCAACATGTTTTGAAGCCAAATTGTCCACCGAAGTGAACAGAAAATTGACGTTGGTACTTTGTTTCCTCTGTTCAGTTTTCAAAGAACCGACTGCAATCTAGCCGTCCCCCTTCGGGGCGCGGATTTGTGACACTACAGAAGCGACGAACTCTTGTCAACACCCGGAGCCGATTTCGCTCCCTTCGTCACTTCCGACTGCTGCTGCTGTTCCTGGGGAGCGTTGAGCTCTCGGAGACTGCTGCAGAACGACCAGTCTTGCTTCCTGCCTTGCCTCCCGCTTCCTCTGTCGAGGCCGGCTTCTTTCGAAGCGCCGCGGGAGATGAATCATAGGAAACCCCTCAATTCCTGTCAACCCCTTCGGCAAACTTTTTTCTCATTTTCGGTGCGATTCTCGCCCGGGCCTCCTTCTACCGGGCCGGGACCGCCGCGACCTGCCGCCCTCGAGGCTTTGCGCCCAGGAAACGCAGCCTCCGACCATCGACGATCCAGCTCTCCGTCAGCAGCCGCCGCACCGCCAGGACGTAGGCCCGGTGCTCTTCCGCGAGGATGCGCGCCGCCAGAGTCTCTTCGTCGTCGCCGTCCTCGACCGGCACCGGGCGCTGAACGACGATCGGGCCACTGTCGAGGCCACCGTCCACCAGGTGTACCGTGCAGCCGGAGACCCGCACCCCGGCCGCGAGAGCCTGGCGCTGCGGGTGCAGCCCCGGGAAGGCCGGCAGGAGACTCGGATGGATGTTCAGGATGCGAAAGGCGTAGGCCGCGACGAACTCCGGGCTGAGCAGCCGCATGTAGCCGGCGAGACAGATCCAGTCGGCGCGGGCCTCGCGCAGAGCCTGCAGGAGTGCGGCTTCGTGCGCGCCACGAGACGCAAAGCCGCTGTGAGGCAGAACGACGGTCGGGATGCCGAAGCCGCGCGCCCGGGCGAGTCCCGGCGCAGCCTCGACGTTGCTCGCTACGACGACGATGTCGGCCGGCGCTTCGCCGCGCGCCAGAGCCTCAGCCAGGGCGACGAAATTGCTCCCGCGCCCGGAGAGCAGGACTGCGAGGCGCGCTCGTGGAGCGGCCGCGGTGGCCTTCACGATTCGCGGCCGTCGAAGCCGTCGAAACCGGTGAGGCCGAGGTCGTAAGCCACGCCGGTGAGACCCGACACGACCCGCCCGATCGGCAGCGCCCGCTGCCCCGCTGCTGCGAGGCGCCGCGAGAGCTCTGCGACCGCTTCGGGAGCGACGATGGCGACCATGCCGATCCCCATGTTGAACACCCGGAACATCTCCTCGAGCTCGATGTCACCCTTGTCCTGCAGCAAACGGTAGGGCTCCGGGATCTCCCAGCTGCCGACACGTATCTCCGCCGCGAGCCCGTCCGGCAGGACGCGCGGCAGATTGTCGGTGAGGCCACCGCCGGTGATGTGCGCCAGGGCGTGCAGCCCGGGTTCGGCAAGCAGTGGCGAGAGCGGCGCGAGGTAGGACAGATGTGGCGCCAGCAGCCATTCCCCCACCTTGAGCTTGCTCGCAAGGCCCGGTAGGCGATCGGTCAGCTTCAGGCCGAGTTGGTCGAAGAGCACCCGGCGCGCCAGCGAATAGCCGTTGGTGTGCAGCCCCGCGGAAGGCAGGCCGAGCAGGACATCGCCGTCCGCGACCCGGGAGCCGTCGAGGACATTGGCGCGGTCGGCGAGGCCGACGATGAAGCCGACGAGCTCGTAGTCGCCGGGCTGGTAGAAGCCTGGCATCTCGGCGGTCTCGCCGCCGAGCAGAGCGCAACCGTTTTCCCGGCACCCGTCCGCGACGCCACGCACGAGCTCGATCATCTTCTTCGGCTCGAGGACGCCCGCACCGACGTAGTCGAGAAAGAACAGCGGCCGCGCGCCCTGCACGAGGATGTCGTTGACGCAGTGATTCACCAGGTCGCGCCCGACGGTCGAGTAGTCGCCGGCCATGCGGGCCACCGCGAGCTTCGTCCCGACGCCGTCAGCGGAAGCCACGAGCACGGGCTCCGTCATCCCGGCGAGATCCGGGCGGAAGAGCCCGCCGAAACTGCCGATGTCCGAGAGCACTCCGGGCGTGAAGGTCGCGCGGGCGAGCTTGCCGACCTCGCGCAAACCCTGACTCTGCGCCTCGATGTCGACCCCGGCCACCGAATAGGCACTGCGCGTCTTTTCTTTCATGGTGAGGGTCAAGTCTACCGCGACCTCTCCCTCGGTCTCGAGCCGGTCTAGAATCCCCTCCTCGTGAAGCGAGAGCCGCCTCGCCAAGCCAAGCTCCGGACTCGCGCCCTGCGCGTCGTCGGCACGAACGTGCTGCGTCGCGAGGGCTACGAGAAGCTCACCGGCCGCGCGCTCTACGCTGCGGACCTCGACGTGGCGGACGCCTGGTGGGGAACCACGCTGCGGTCGACCCTGCCGCGCGCGCGCCTGCTCGAGATCCGGCGGGACCCCGATTTCGACTGGGATGGCGCGGTCGTCGTGACCGCGGCCGACCTCGCGCGCGCCGGCCGGACCAACATCGTTTCGTTGATCGGCGACGATCAGCCGTTCCTCGCTGCCGGCCTCGTCGAGCATCCCGAGGAGGCCGTGGCGCTCGTCGCCGCACCGTCGCGCGAGGCCGCCGAGCGGGCCGCCGCTCACCTCGAAGCGTGCTACGAAGCGCTCCCGGCCGAGCTCGACTTCGAGACTGCGAGCACCACCTTCAAGGAGCTCGCGATCCACAAGGGGACCCCCGCGGAGGCCTTCCGGCGCGCCGACCGGATCGTCGCGAGGACCTACCGCAGCGGCCACCAGGAGCAGGCCTACATCGAGAACAACGGCGTCGTCGCCTTTCCGCCGGATGCCGCGCGCGGCGGCCTGCGCGAAGTGCGCGGCTCGATGCAGTGTCCGTTCTACATCGTGTCGGCGCTCGCCCGGCTCTTCGGCGAGCCGCCCGAGCGCATCCGCGTCGTGCAGGTCACGACGGGCGGCGGTTTCGGTGGCAAGGAGGAGTTCCCGAGCATGATCTCCGGCCACGCGGCGCTCCTCGCCGAGGCCTGCGGCCGGCCGGTGCGGATGCTCTACGACCGTGCCGAGGACATGACCGCGACGACCAAGCGCCACCCCAGCCGGGTCACCCACCGTACCGCGCTCGATCCCGACGGTCGCATCCTCGCCATGGAGATCGACGTGCTGCTCGATGGCGGCGCCTACATCACGCTTTCGCCCGTGGTTCTCTCGCGCGCCCTGCTGCACGCCGCGGGACCGTACCGCTGCGACCACCTGCGCATCACCGGCCGGGTCGCGAAGACCAACACCCCGCCGAACGGCGCCTTCCGCGGCTTCGGCGTGCCGCAGGTCGCCTTCGCACTCGAGCGCCACCTCGACCATGTCGCCGGGCAGATCGGCATCGATCCTGTCGAGCTTCGGCGGCGAAACCTCCTCGCGGATGGCGGCACGACCGCCACCGGGCAGTCCGTGGCGGACGCCGGCGCGAGCCGGGAGGCCCTCGACGCCGTGCTGGCGCGGTCGCAGTGGGCGGCGACGAAGCAGGCGCACCGGGCGTGGAACCGCAAGAACGCCACGAAGCGGCGGGGCCTGGGTCTCGCCTGCTACTTTCACGGCACCGGCTTCACCGGCAGCGGCGAGATCCGGCTCGCTTCGGTTGCTGCGGTCGAGCTGCTCAAGGGCGGCTACGTCCGTGTCCGGACCTCGTCGACGGAGATGGGCCAGGGGACGCGCACCGTCTTCGCGCAGATCGTGGCCGAGACTCTCGGCCTGCCCTGCGATCGCGTCGAAACCTTCGACCCCGACACGGCCCTCGTGCCGGACAGCGGCCCGACGGTCGCCTCGCGCACCGTCGCGATCGTCGGCCGGATCGTCGCCGACGCCGCGCAGGCGCTCGACCGGGCGCTCGCCGCGAAGGCCGGCCGCGAGTGCGGCAGCCCCTGGAGCGTGCGGGATTTCATCCGCGCCGGCGACGCTCATCTCGCGGCGGGCGGCGAGCCCTTCTTTCGCGCCCGTTTCGCCAACCCATCGAACCAGCGCTTCGACGACGTGAGCTACGTCGGCGAGGCCTACGCCGCCTACGCCTGGGCCGCGACCGTCGTTGAGGTCGAGGTCGACCTCGCGAGTTTCGAAGTCGCGGTCCGACGGGTCACGAGCGCGCAGGAGATCGGCCGCGCGATCCATCCCCGCTTCGCCGAGGGGCAGCTCGAAGGCGGTATCGCCCAGGCCTTGGGCTGGGGGCTGTTCGAAGAGGTCGTGATGCGCGACGGCCGTATGGCGAACGGCCAGTTCACCAACTACATCCTGCCGACGGCGATCGACACTCCGCCGATGGACCTCGTCCTGCTCGAGCGCCCCTGGGAGCACGGCCCATTCGGCGCCAAAGGCATCGGAGAGCTGCCGATGGATGGCGGCGCTCCAGCGGCGTTGAACGCCATCGCGGACGCGTTGGCGATCGACCTTGATCGGATTCCCGCGTCCGCGGAACGGATCGCGAAGGCCTGGGGCGCCCGCTCCAGCGCCGGGAGGACCGCCTGAGACTGAGACTGGACGTGAACGGGCGGCGGCGCTCGGTCGTGGTCCCGCCGATGAAGCGCCTGCTGGATGTCCTGCGCGAGGATCTCGCGCTGACCGGTACGAAGGAGGGGTGCGGAGAAGGAGAATGCGGCGCCTGCGCCGTGCTCCTCGACGGCGAGCTCGTCAACTCCTGCCTCGTCGCGGCATGCCAGGCAGAGGGCACCCGGGTTCGTACCGTCGAAGGGCTGGAAAGCACCGAGGGCGGGCTGCATCCGATCCAGGAGGCTTTCTGGCAGCGCGGCGGCGCACAGTGCGGCATCTGCACACCGGGGATGCTGATGGCCGCGGTGGCGCTCCTCGCCGCGAATGCACAGCCTTCGGAGGCCGCCATTCGCGAAGGGCTGGCCGGCAACCTCTGCCGCTGCACCGGCTACGTCAAGATCGTGGAGGCGGTCGCCGCGGCCGCCGGAGGAACGAAACGCGCCCCGAAACGGCGCAGGGCGCGCGGCGCAAGGTGAGGGGCGATCTCACCGCCTGCGAAGTCCTCCGGCCACGACGCCTCGCGGCGGCGCTCGCGGCGCTCGCTGAGCCCGAGCGACCGATGCCGCTCGCCGGCGGCACCGATCTCTTCGTCCTGCTCAACGACGGCAGGCAACCGGCGCGCCGCTTCCTCGACCTCACGCTACTCGACGAGCTCCGGGGCATCGAGCGCTCGCCCGCCGGACTGCGGATCGGCGCTCGCACCACCTACACCGAGCTGCGTCGCTCCCGGACGATTCTCCGCCGCGCCCCCGTTCTCGCCGAGATGGCCGCCACCGTCGGCGCCGCCGCGATCCAGAATCGCGGCACCCTGGGCGGCAGCCTCGGTAACGCGTCGCCAGCCTCCGACCCGGCGCCGGTCCTGCTGGCGCTCGACGCCTCGGTCGAGCTCGCGCGGCGCGAGGGACGGCGCGTCGAGCGCCGCATCGTGCCACTGTCGACCTACTTCACCGGCTACCGCGCGACTGCGGCACGACCGGACGAGCTCGTGACGTCGATTCTCATTCCGGCGGAGGCGCTCGCCGGTTGGCGGTACGCCTACCGCAAGGTCGGGACGCGCCGGGCGCAGGCGATCTCGAAGGTCGTCGCGGCGGTCGCCCTGACGGCGCCGGGCACCCCTGTCGGACGACGGGCGGCGCGCATCGCGTTCGGCAGCGTGGCGCCGACCACCGTGCGCGCCTTCGCCGCGGAGGGCGCGCTCCTCGGCCGCAGGCTCGACGCGACGGCCGCTGCCGAGGCCCGCGAATCACTCCTCGCGCGCGACATCCGCCCGATCGACGACCTGCGCTCGACGGCCGACTATCGCGGCCTGGTCGCGGGGCGGATCCTGGTCACCCTGCTCGCCGAGCTGGGCGGATTCTCCGCCGCCGACCTGCTCTCGCTCTGACCCCCCGCCCCGATGGACGGGGCGGCCCCGCCGGCCCGGTTTTACAGTCGACGGCGTGAAGACGATCATCGAGCCGTTCCGCATCAAGAGCGTAGAACCGATCTCCATGACGACGCCCGAAGAGCGGGCCGGGCTCCTCGCAGCGGCCGGCTACAACCTCTTCCGCCTGCCCTCGAAGCAGATCGTCATCGACCTGCTCACCGACAGCGGCACCGGCGCGATGAGCGCCGCACAGTGGGCCGCAATCATGATCGGAGACGAGTCGTACGCCGGCAGTCCGAGCTTCGGGCGCTTCGAGGCCGCGGTGAAGGACATCACCGGCTTCAAGCACGTGATCCCGACCCACCAGGGGCGCGCCGCCGAACGGATCCTCGCCTCGACGATGCTCCTGCCTGGAGACTGCGTGCCGAACAACACGCATTTCGACACCACGCGCGCCAACATCGAGGCCGTCGGCGCCACCGCGATCGACCTGCCCTGCCGCGAGAGCCGCAGGCTCGGCGACTCTCATCCGTTCAAGGGCAACATCGATCTCGACGCACTCGAGGCGCTGCTCGCCAATCCCCCGGGGCGCGTGCCGGTGGCTTTCGTCACGGTGACGAACAACGGCGGCGGCGGACAGCCGGTTTCGATGGCCAACCTGCGCGCCGCCTCGGCCATCTGTCGGGGGCGCGGCGTACCGTTCTATCTCGACGCCTGCCGCTTCGCCGAGAATGCCTACTTCATCAAGAAGCGCGAGCCCGGCTTTGCCGACTTCGACTTGATCGAGATCGCGCGTCAGATGTTCGCGCTCGCCGACGGCTGCACGATGAGCGCCAAGAAGGACGGCATGGCCAATATCGGCGGATTCCTGTGCTCGAACGACGACGCCGTGGCACGCCACGAGGAGGAGTTGCTCATCCTCACGGAGGGCTTCCCGACCTACGGCGGACTCGCCGGACGCGACCTCGAGGCGATCGCGGTCGGCCTCTACGAGGCGCTCGATCTCTCCTACCAGGAGTACCGGCACGCGTCGGTGCAGTACCTCGGCGAGCGCATCGCCGCGGCCGGCGTGCCGATCCTCCAGCCACCGGGCGGCCATGCCATCTACATCGACGCGCGGGCCTTCCTGCCGCACATCCCGCGCGCCCACTACCCCGGGCAGGCGCTCGCCGTCGAGCTCTACCGCCACGCCGGAATTCGCAGCGTCGAGATCGGCTCGGTGATGATGGGGCGGCGCGACGCGGTGACCGGTGAGGAGCACTTCTCCGACCACGAGCTGGTGCGGCTGGCGATCCCGCGCCGCGTCTATACCCAGAGCCACATCGACTACGTGATCGAAGCACTCGGCGAAATCGCTGCGCACCGCGAGCGCATCCCCGGCATCCGGATCGTCGAGCAGTCGCCGGCGCTGCGCCACTTCAGCGCCGTCTTCGAGCCCGCGCCGTCGCCCAGGGCGGCGGTCGCGCTCCCCGCCTGAGGCCGGCCGGAAACCGTGTCGATGCGCCCCGCCGCCCTTCCGCTCGGCCGCGTGCGTTCGCGCTGGAACGCCGCCGACGCCGAGGACTGGGCGCGGACGACCGCCGACTCCGATCTCGGCGAGCGCATCTACACTTCGCGGCTCCTCGGCGCCGAACCGGCGCTGCTGCTCTGCGGCGGCGGCAATACCTCGCTCAAGTCGACGCTCCGCGACCCCTTCGGAGAGCCCCGCGCCGTGCTCTGGGTGAAGGGGAGCGGCGCCGACCTCGCCGACGTCACAGCCGCAGGCTTCGCCCCGGTCGACCTCGCGGGTGCCCGCCGCCTGCTCGAGCTGCCGACGCTCTCGGACACCGCCCTGCTGCGCGAGCTGCGCCTCCTGCGCCTCGACCCCGACGCGCCCACACCTTCGTGCGAGGCGCTTCTGCACGCCTTTCTGCCGGCGCGATTCATCGACCACACGCATGCCGATTCGGTCCTCGCGGTGCTCGACTCGCGCCATGGCAAGCGGCTGGCAGAGGAGCTCTGGGGCGTCGACCACATGATCGTGCCCTACGCCAAGCCCGGCTTCGATCTCGCACGGCGGGTGCGCGATCTGTGGCTCGCGGCCGGTGAAGGCGCGGCGCGGTGGACCGGCATCGTGCTCGAGAACCACGGTCTCTTCACCTTCGGAGCGACGGCGCGGGAGAGCTACGAGCGCATGCTCGAGAGCGTCGAGCGAGCCCGCAAACGTATCCCGCCCGCCGGGCGCAACCCTGCCCGGTCGGCGGTCCGGGCACGAGCGACCGGACGCGAGGGGAGCTGGTCGAGTCTCGATGTCGCGGCGCTGCGCTGCGAGGTCTCGATGCTCGCCGGCAGGCCCTTGATCGCCCGGCTCGACGCGAGCCCAGCGGCGCGCGCTGCGATCGCCGACGCCCGCTTCCGGCGTGCCGCCGCGCGCGGTCCGCTCACTCCCGACCACACCCTGCGCACCAAGCCCTGGCCGCTCTGCCTGACCGACCCGAAGTCTTCGGCACCGGCCGTGGCGCAGTTCGGCCACGAGTACGCGGCCTACTTTTCTGCTCATCGCGCCGATCGACCGCTCACGCGCCTCGACCTCGCGCCGCGCGTGGCGTACCTCCCGGGCGGTGGCGTCGCGGCCTTTGGCGACACGGCCCGCGCCGCCAATGCGGCGCTCGCCATCGCGCGCCATACGCTGGCAGCCGCGCAGGCAGCGCAGTCGCTGGGCGGCTACCGGCCCCTGCCCGAGGCCGAGCTCTTCGAGGTCGAGTACTGGGAGCTCGAACAGGCCAAGCTCCGGGCCGCCGGCGACCCGGGTCCAGGCCCGGAACTCGGCGGCCGCGTGGCGCTGGTCAGCGGGGCCGCCCGCGGCATCGGCCAAGCCTGTGTCGCGGCGCTCCTCCGGCGGTCTGCTTCGGTCGCCGGCCTCGACCGCCACCCGCTCGCTTCGGCGAGCGTCGATCTCCTCGCGCTCCAGGGCGACGCAACCAACGAGCAGACCCTCCGTCGCGCCCTCGATCGCACGGTCGAGACCTTCGGCGGTCTCGACATTCTGGTGTTGAACCTCGGCTTCTTCGCCGCCGGAGAGGAGATCCAGAGCCTTCCTGACGAGCTCTGGCGGCGGGCCTTCGAGGTCAACGTCGAGGCCAACTTCCGACTGCTGCGCGCCGCCGCGCCCTACCTCGCGCTGGCGCCGTTCGGCGCCTCCGTTGTCGTCATCGGCTCGCGCAATGTCCACGCTCCTGGGCCCGGAGCGGCCGCCTATTCGGCCTCGAAGGCGGCGCTCGTCCAGCTCGCACGGGTCGCCGCGCTCGAGCTCGCGCCGCGCGGCGTGCGGGTGAACATGCTCCACCCGGATGCCGTCTTCGACACCGACCTCTGGACGCCCGAGATGCTCGCGAAACGCGCCGCGCGCTACGGGCTCACGGTCGAGCAGTACAAGCGGAGGAATCTCCTCGGCTGCGAGATCACCGCCCGCGACGTCGGCGAGCTCGCCGCCCTCCTTGCGACCGACCACTTCGCCAAGACCACCGGCGCGCAGATCCCCGTCGACGGCGGCAGCGACCGGGTCATCTAGGCCCGGACTAGCGACCAGGCGCCATCGGGGCGGGACGGTCGGCACTCGCGGTGTGGGCCGCGAGGAAGGTCTCCGGCCGGCTGAACACCTTGGCGAGGTTCATCCCCTTGCGGACCGAGCCCAGGCTCACCTTTCCCGTCGCGAGAGCCGCGCCCAACTGCAGGTAGGTCCGCGCCTTGCCGCGCAACTCGTAGCGCACTTCGAGCACGTGCTTCCAGAGGCTCGAGTACTCGCGATAGAACTCCTCGAGCGGCAGCTTCGTCGGCAGCACGGCGTGGATGATGTCGAACATCTCCCAGTTGTCGGTCGTCACCCGGTTTTTGGCCTCCGACCAGAGATCGGTTCCAGGCAGCGGCGTCAGGACCGAGAAGCCGCTGTTGTAGGCCCCGGTGCGCGAGATCCACTCGCGCAGTCGCGTGAAGTCCTCGTGATCCCAGGCCGGGTCGACGATGAAATTGGGCGTGAAGCCGACTCCCAGCTCCTTCAGGATCGAGATCGCCCGCTCGTTGGTCGCGGCGGTGTTCTTCTTGTTGATGCTCGCGAGCCCCTCGTCGGTGACCGACTCGAGCCCGAGAAAGATCGCCAGCGAGCCGCATCCCTTCCACATCTCGATGAGCTGCGGGAACCTGCAGATGATGTCGGTGCGGGTCTGCACGGTGAAGTACTTCTTGATACCGGCGGCCTGGATCGCTTTCGCCATCTCCTCGCCGCGCTTCACGTTCATCCAGAAGATGTCGTCGGTGATGAAGACGTTCGGGGCCTCGATCTGCCTCAGCTCCTCGACCACGCGGGCGGGCGATTTCTCGCGAAAGCTCGACTCGTGAAACTTCCAGACCGAACAGAAACTGCACTTGAACGGGCAACCGCGCGCCGTCTCCATGAGAGCCAGCGGTTTGCGGAAGTTGATGTAGTAGTGCGGCGCGTATCGCGCGATCAGGTGGCGCGCCGGCATCGGCAGGGAATCGAGGTCGCGGCGCTCCGGAGCGTGGCCGGTCGCGGTCTGCGCGCCACCGCGATTCAGAACCAGGCCCGGGGCGTGCGCGAGGTCGCCACCGCGCTCGAGAGTGCCGACGAGATTGAGCATGATCTCCTCGCCGTCGCCGACGGCGATGGCGTCGATCGCGGGATCGTTGAACCACGCTGGATCGCGCGAGGCGTCATGCCCGCCGAGGACGACGAAGGCCCGGGGCAGCTCGCGCCGGACGAGCCGCGCCAGCCGCAGGGCCCTTCGGCGTTCGGTGGTGAAGTTGCACTGCAGGCCGACGACGTCGGGATCGAAGCTGCGGCAGTCGGCGAGACCGCGTTCCTCGCCGTCGAGGCGCAGGTCGTGAATTCGACAGGCGTGCCCGGCCTCCTCGAGCCCACCGGCGACGCAGATCAGACCCAGCGGCTCGACGAAGGTCAGCATCTCGAGCCCGAGTATGCCGCCGACCGGAGCTTTCAAGAAGGCGATCCTGGCCATAGCCTCGGCCCTCCGCCCTGCAACTCCATCGCAGCAGACTGGGCCAGTGAAGTCAATTGCCCCGGCGCATTCCCCGGGCGCGCCGGAAGCCGAAGCGCAGCATCTTCCGGCGGGATTGCCCCTCCCGCGGCGCGGCGAACCGACCCGGTTGTCGCCGCCGACGCCTTGACAGAAGAAGCCACCCGCCGGAGACTTCACTTATCCATGCGAGTTCACCTACGTGCGACCGGAGTCGCCCTCGCGACGCTCCTCGTCGGCCCTGCGCTCTTCGCCTCCCCGACCTCCGAACCGGCGCCGGCACCGGCGCTCTCGCGGCTTCCCGCCGCCGCCGACCCGCTCGTCTCCTACGACATCGCGGTCACGCTCGACGCCGAGAAGAAGGAGATCACCGGCCGCCAGCGCATCGTCTGGAGGAATCCCGCCACGGATCCCGCGGACGCCGTCTCCGACCTCTGGTTCCATCTCTACTGGAACGCCTTCCGCAACAATCGCAGCACCTTCTTCCGCGAGTCCGGCGGAAAGTTGCGTGACGACGAGGCGCAGGCCGATGGCTGGGGCTGGACGGAGATCACCGCGCTCGAGCTCGCGACCGGCGAAGATCTCCTGCCGACGCTCACTTTCGAGCATCCCGACGACGACAACACCGAGGACCGCACCGTGGCGCGGGTGCTCCTGCCCTCGCCGGTGCCGCCCGGCGGCGAGGTGACGATCGACGTCGAGTTCCACGCCCGGGTTCCCAAGGTCTTCGCACGCGCCGGCTACAAGGGCGATTTCTTCGCCGTGACTCAGTGGTTCCCCAAGCTCGGCGTCTACGAGCCGGCGGGGATGCGCGGTCGCGAGACGAGCGGCTGGAACTGCCACCAGTACCACGCCAACACCGAGTACTACGCCAACTACGGGCGGTTCAAGGTCGAGATCACGGTTCCGAAACACTTCGTGGTCGGCGCGACCGGGCCCGAGGTCGACCGCCGCGAGAATCCCGACGGCACGACGACCTACGTCCACGAGCAGGCCGATGTGCACGACTTCGCCTGGACTGCCGACCCGCGTTTCCTCGCCTACCGCGAGAGCTTCTCCGCCGAGGGCGATGTCACGCCGGAGGAGTACGCGGCAACCGCGAAGCTCCTCGACCGGAGCCTCGAAGAGGTGAAGCTCCGGGACGTCGAGATCCTGCTTCTCCTGCAACCGGGACACGAGCCGCAGATGGCCCGACACTTCGAGGCGGCGAAGCTCGCCCTCAAGTGGTACGGCCTCTGGTACGGCCGCTATCCCTACCCGACCCTGACCCTGGTCGATCCGACGCCCGGAGCGGGCGGCGCTTCCGGCGTCGAGTACCCGACTCTCTTCTTCTGCGGCACCGACTACTTCCACAACTACTGGCCGGGCAAGGGTCTCCTGCGCTCGGCGGAGATCGTCACCGTCCACGAGTTCGGCCATCAGTTCTGGTACGGCCTCGTCGGCAGCAACGAGTTCGAGGAGGCCTGGCTCGACGAAGGCTTCACCACCTACTCGACCGCCAAAGTGATGGACCTGGGCTACGGCAGCGACGCGTCGTTCGTCGACTTCCTCGGCCTCGAGCTCGGAGCCGTCGAGGCCGACCGTGCGCAGAACAGCCTCGAGCGCCGCTACGACCAGATCGCCACCCTCGCCTGGAAGTTCTCGCGTAACCAGTACGGATTCAACGCCTATGCCCGCCCGGCGTTGATGCTCTCGACCCTCGAGGGGATGCTCGGCACCGAAACCATGGCGAGGGTGATGCGGACGTACCACGAGCGCTTCCGCTTCGCTCACCCGCGCGGCACCGACTTCTACGCCGTCGCCGAGGAAGTCTCCGGCCGCGATCTCGACGGCTTCTTCGCCCAGACGGTCGAGAGCCCCGGAGTCCTCGATCCGGCGATCCTCGACCTGACGAGCAAGAGGGCGGAACAGGCGCGCGGCAAGGTCCTCGTCGACGGCGCCGAGATCGAGATCGACGAGAAGAAAGCCGTCGAGCTCGAACGCGCGGCGGACGAGAGCGAGACCCGCGGCTACCGCAGCGTCCTCGAGCTGCGCCACCGCGGCGAGATGATCCTGCCGGTCGAGGTCGAGCTCACCTTCGAAGGCCAGAAGCCCGAGCGCCGCCTCTGGGACGACGGGCGCCGCTGGGCGAAGTGGGAGTACGAGCGCCCCGAGAAGCTCCTCGAAGTCCGCCTCGATCCCGACGGCAAGCTCGCCCTCGACGCCGACCGCCTGAACAACACCCGCCGCATCGAGCCCGATCCGGCGTCGGCCCGAAAGCTCGCGACGACTTTCCTCTTCTGGGTGCAGCAGGGCATGGCCCTGCTGGGAATGTGAGCCGCATGAACTCCCGCACGAAGCCGCTGACCGAAACCTACCGCGCGTTGCGCTCTGCCGCCCGGACACCGCGCCTCGTCCTGCTGTTGTGGGGCGCGCACCTCGCGATCGCCGCGGTCGCCTTCTATCCGTTGTTTCGCCATCTCAACGGAGCGCTCGCCAAGGCACCGGCCGGGGACGAGTTCCTGCGTCGCTTCTCGCTGCCGCTCTTCGGCGATCTGATGCGCACCGGGCGAGCCTGGTTCGAGGGCTTCGGGCAGCTCGTCACGCTGGTCGTCGTCCTGACGTTGCTGTGGAACGTGCTCGCCGCCGGCGGCGCGCTCGAAAGCCTGCTCTCCGGCGACCCCTCGCGGATGGCGCACCGCTTCGGCCGCGGCGCCGGCCGCTTCTTCGGCCGCTTCCTGCGCATGGGCCTCGCGGCGGCACTGGCGGCGCTCCTCGTCGCGGGCATCCTCGCCGGACCGATCTTCGGCATCCGCGCCAGCCTTGACGACACGGCGGAGGGCGCCAAGTTCTGGCTCGGCCTCGCCGGCCTCCTGGTGGCCCTGCTCGCGATTCTGCTTGTCCAGCTCGCTCTCGACCTCGCCCGCATCCGCGTGGCGCGCGACGATGTCAGGAAAGGCGTCCGCGTCTTTCGCCAGACGCTGCGCTCCGTCCTGCGCCGCCCCTGGCAGGTACTCGCGGTCTGGCTGCCGCTGGCAGCGGCCTTCGCCGCCATCTCGGCGCTCTACCTCGCCTTCCGCGGACTCCTGCCACCGAGCGGCGGCGTCATCCTCTTCGCCCTCGTCCTCGCCCAGCAGTTGGTCATGTTCGCCCGCGCCGGAATGCGCGTCGCCCTCTGGTCCACCGAGATCGCCCTCGCCGACCGCAAGTGGCCCGCCGCCCCTCTCGCCACCCGTCTCGCGGCCGGCACCCGGACCTAGTTCGATCGCCCCACACTCGAGCTCGGCTGGAACCTGAGCGCGGCGGTACGACCGTTTGGGGGCGGCCGGGCGCGGCTCGAATTCAATTCGGGACGCGAGTCAGTTCCCAGGCCAGCGGGCGGCGTTCCCCTGGTTGAATCCGTCCGCGAAGATGAGCGCACTCTCGACGCGGACCACCGCGAAGGCGTCCTCGAGAGAGATGTGCGCCGCGCTTCCTACCGCGACGAGTCGCCCCGCCGAGAGGGTCGCCGCGTAGCTTCGATCGACCGCTTCGGCGGTGCGGTCGAGCTCGATCCGGTTCACGCCGTTGCCGTCGTAGCTCGAGTCCAGCGCTCCGGAGGGCAGGAGGCGCGCGACGAAGAATCCCGCTGGCTGCGTGCCCGTCGCGTTGATCGTGCCGGCGGCGACGACTTTTCCGTCGTCCTGGATCTCGATCGCCGAAACCGTTGCTCCCTCTTCCAGGTCGAGGTCGACGAGTCCGTTGACGCCAAAATCGCTGCGGACACTGCCGTTCCCGGTGAATCCCGCAATGCCGCCGTTCGCGATGTCGAAGGAGCTACCGATCGACAGGTAGATCTGTCCAGAGCCGCGATCGATCTCGAGATCGGTGGGTAGCCCTTCGAGTGGGCCGAGGAGATTTCCGACACCGTCGCCACCGCCGAACGCGACGTCGAGCTGGCCGACCGCGTCGAAGCGGACCAGGACGCTGGACCAGTCGGCGCCGTTGTTGAACCCCGCGCAGGCCACCGTGAGCTTCCCGGCGGTGTCGGTGCGCAGCGCCCGGCCGAAGGTGAGGTCCGCCACGACCAGCGAGAAAGTCGTCCAGCCGTCGAACGAAAAAGAGGGATCCGGGTTTCCGTTGGCCGACGTGCGCAGCGCGAAGGCGCTGACACCGCCGCCCGGCGAGCAGGACTGGCAGGTGCCGACGAAGTAGGCGCGGCCGTCGGGGAGAATCTCCGCCGCCGCGATGCTGTTCAAGTACCAGCCGGCCGGTACCGGGATCACCTGCAGACCGTTGCCGGAAAAAGTCGGGTCGAGCTCGCCACTCGCCGTGAGGCGCGCCAGGGCAGGGACGATGTCCGAATCCTGCCCGCTGACGAGGACCGATCCCGCGAGGAGCGTGCGCTCCGACGCGTCGCGCCGAAGGTCGAGGATCGGCCCGACGGCGTCGCTGCCGTCGGCGGCAAAATCGAAGGGGACGAAGCTCCCGGACCAGAGGAGATCCGGGAGTCCGGTCGGCCCGAGCAGCATGACGGCCCATTCGTCGAACACATTCGGACCCGCACCGAGGGCGCCGGCGACGAGGAGCTTGCCGTTCCCGAACGCCTCGACCGCCGTGCTGCGCGCCTCCGCGCCCCAGGTGACGTACGCCCGGCCGTCGCTACTGAAGGTCGGGTCGGGGTCGCCCTCCTGGGCGAGAGCGGGAAGCACGCCCGGATGCAGGCCGGTGCAGACGACCAGCAGAAGAGCGACTCTCCGGGCTCCCCGCCCGCCCACCGAGTGCTTCCGTTCCTGCCGATTCCACCTGGAGTCGCCCATACATCGAAGAACGGGGTTCCGGCCGAGGGGGCGACAGGCGCGCAACCCGCGTCGAGGCCAGCGGCTACGACTCCTCTTCCGCGCGGATGGGGAAGAGGAGGCTCTGGCGGCGGTCGTGGGCGGAGATGGGGACGCGGTAGTCGCCGCTCCAGCAGGCGGTGCAGTAGCTCGCCTTGGCGCCGCCCATGCAGCCCACCAGGCCTTCGAGGGAGAGGTAGCCCAACGAGTCGGCTTCGACGAAGGCGCGGATCTCTTCGACGCTCTGCTGCGCCGCGATGAGCTCGGTGCGGCGCGGAGTGTCGATGCCGTAGTAGCAGGGCCAGCGCGTCGGCGGCGAGGAGATGCGCAGGTGGACCTCGGCAGCGCCGGCCTCGCGCATCATGCGCACGATCTTGCGTGAGGTCGTGCCGCGCACGATCGAGTCGTCGATCAGCACGACCCGCCGGCCGGCGATGATCGAGCGCACCGGGTTGAGCTTCACCTTGACGCCGAAGTTGCGGATCGACTGCTTGGGCTCGATGAACGTCCGGCCGACGTAGTGGTTCCTCGTCATGCCGAGCTCGAACGGCAGACCCGATTCTCGGCTGTAGCCCACCGCGGCATAGAGGCCGCTGTCGGGCACCGCCACGACGATGTCGGCGGCGGCCGGCGCCTCGCGCGCGAGCTGCGCGCCGAGCCGGCGGCGGACCTCGGCCACCGAGTCGCCGAAGACCACACTGTCGGGCCGCGCGAAGTAGACGTGCTCGAACAGACAGCGTGACGGCTCGGCCTTCTGCGCCAGGCGAAACGACTCGAGCCGGCCACCGCGCGAAACGGCGACCTCGCCGGGCTCGAGCTCCCGGAGTTTCTTCGCTCCCAGCAGGTCGAAGGCGCACGACTCCGAGGCGAAGCAGTAGAAGCCGTTCAACTCGGCGATCGCGAGCGGCCGGAAACCGTGCGGATCGCGCGCCGCGATGAGGCAGCTGTCGGTGACCAGGAGGAGCGAATACGCCCCTTCGACCTCCGCGAGCGCCACCATCAGCGACTCGACGACGTCGGCGCGCGGATTGCGCGCCATGAGGTGCAGGATGACCTCGGTGTCGCTGGTGGTCTGGAAGATCGAGCCGCCCTGTTCGAGCTGGGCGCGGATCGCCGCAGCGTTGGTGAGATTGCCGTTGTGCACGATGCCGACCGGCCCCATCGAGGTCTTGACCACGATCGGCTGGGCGTTGGCGACCACCGATGAGCCGGCCGTCGAGTAGCGCGTATGGCCCATCGCCCGCCGCCCCGGGAGGCGCGCCAGCACCTTGTCCGGAAAGATCTCGGCAACGTGCCCCATGCCGCGCTCGACGTGCATGCGCTCGCCGTCCCAGGCGCAGATGCCGGAGCTCTCCTGGCCGCGATGCTGCAGCGCATAGAGGCCGAGATAGGCGAGGTTCGCCGCGTCGTCCGCGTTGTCGATGCCGAAGATGCCGCACATGGTCCGTTCGCCCCGCCTCCCTGAAGTCCCCTGCCCTGCCGCAGTTCCTAGAGTCCGAGCGCCTTCGGCAGCGCCGTCGACCAGATCTCGTGCAGCCGCGCGACCGGCGACCGGAGCGTCTCGCCGTCGGCTACGATGACCAGGTCGCTGCCGCCCACCTCGCCGACCTCCTGTGCCGGCACACCGTTCTCCTCCGCCAATCGCATCAGGCGCTCGAGCCGCGCCGGAGGCACCGCCACGAGCGCCCGCCCCTGCGTCTCCGAGAAGAGGTCGAGCGGCCGAAGTTCGACGGTGATGCTGGCCCCGAGCCCGGCCGCACCCGTCTGGCCCGCCCCGAAGCCGCCGATACAGGATTCGGCGAGCGCCAAGGCCAGGCCGCCCTCCGAAAGATCGTGCGCTGTATGGACGGCGCTGCCCGCGATCGCCTGCCGCAGCAGCCGCGCGAGGCGCGCCTCCGCGGCGAGATCGACCGCCGGGGGCATCCCCTGCTCGATGCCGTGCAGCAGCCGCAGGTAGACCGAGCCGCCGAACTCGGAACGGTCCGTCCCGAGCAGGACGATGCGATCCCCGGCCTTGCGGAAGTGCGCCACCGGCATCTCGCCCAGATTGTCGATCACCCCGACCATCGCCACCGTCGGGGTCGGCGGGATCGAGCGGCCCTCGGTCTCGTTGTAGAGCGAGACGTTACCCGAGATGACCGGCACCGCGAAGGCGCGGCAGGCCTCGGAGATGCCGCGCACCGCCTCGCGGAACTGCCAGAGGATCTCAGGGTTCTCGGGGTTGCCGAAGTTGAGGCAGTCGGTGACGCCGACCGGATCGGCGCCGACGCAGGCGAGGTTCCGCACCGCCTCGGCCACCGCCTGCATGCCGCCGCGGCGCGGATCGAGCCCGCAGTAGACCGGGTTCACGTCCGAGGTCATGGCGAGGCCGGAGGGGGTCCCCTTGAGCCGCAGCACCGCCGCATCGCCACCCGGTCCGATGACCGTGTTGGTGCGCACGGTGTGGTCGTACTGGCGCCAGATCCACTCCGAGCTCGCGAGCTCGGGCGTCCCGAGCAGCGCCTCGAGCGTTGCGGCCGGATTCGTGACCGGCGGGATCTCCGGCGCCTGCTGGCGGCGCGCGAGGTCGGCGGGCACGGCGACCGGGCGTTCGTAGACCGGCGCGTCGTCGGTGAGAGGGGCGATCGGCATCTCGGCAGCGACCTTGCCGCGGTGGCGGATCTCGGCACGCGATCCGGGACGCAGCTCGCCGACCGTCGCCACCTCGAGCCCCCACTTACGGTAGACCCTGGCGATCTCCTCCTCGCGGCCGCGCTTCACCACCAGGACCATGCGCTCCTGCGACTCCGAGAGCATCATCTCGTAGGCCGAGAGCCCGGGTTCGCGCAGCGGCACCTTGTCGAGGTCGAGCACGAAGCCGATCTGGCCGCGCGAGGCCATCTCGAAGATCGAGCTCGTGAGGCCGGCGGCGCCCATGTCCTGGATCGCGACGATCGCGGTCGAGCGCATCGCCTCGAGGCAGGCCTCGAGCAGAATCTTCTCGACGAACGGGTCGCCCACCTGCACGGTCGGCTTCTTCTTCGCGCTCTCGGAGTCGAACGACTCCGAAGCCATCGAGGCGCCGTGGATGCCGTCGCGGCCAGTGCGGCTGCCGGCGTAGAGGATGGTGTTGCCCGGCCCCGAGGCCTTGGCCTTGAAGATGCGCTCGCGGCGGGCCACGCCCAGCGCGAAGGCGTTCACCAGGATGTTCTGGTTGTAGCCGGCGTGGAAGCGCGTCTCGCCACCGACCGTCGGGATCCCCATGCAGTTGCCGTAGGTGCCGATGCCGCGCACCACGCCGTCGACGAGCGACCGCATGCGCGGCGCGTCGATCTCGCCGAACGACAGGGAGTCCATGCAGGCGATCGGTCGGGCGCCCATCGTGAAGATGTCGCGCAGGATCCCGCCGACGCCGGTCGCGGCGCCCTGGAACGGCTCGATGAAGCTCGGGTGATTGTGGCTCTCCATCTTGAAGACCGCCACCCAGCCGTGCCCGATGTCGACCACGCCGGCGTTCTCGCCCGGCCCCTGCAGCACCCGCGGACCCGAAGTCGGGAACTCGCGCAGATAGACCTTCGACGACTTGTACGAACAGTGCTCCGACCAGAGCGCCGAGGTGATGCCGAGCTCGGTGAGCGTCGGGTTGCGGCCGAGAAAGCCCTGGAGCCGCGCGAACTCTTCGGCGGTGAGGCCGTGCTCGCGGGCGAGCTCGACGGTGACGACCGGCTCGGCGGCCGTGGCCACCGGCGGGTTCGCGGCGGGCGTCGCGGCATTGGGGGCGGTCATCGCGCCGCTCCGACCAGGCGCGCCGCGGGTTGCACGATGCCCTGGAAGAGGCCGAGGCCGTCCATGTTGCCGAGCACCTCCTCGGCGCAGCGCTCCGGGTGTGGCATCAGCCCAAGGACGTTGCCGGCCTCGTTGACGATGCCGGCGATCGCCCGCGCCGAGCCGTTCGCGTTCCAGCTGTCCTCCTCCTCACCGGCCGGCGAGACGTAGCGGAAGACGATCTGCCGGTTCGCCTCGAGCCGGTCGAGCTCCTCGGGGAAATGCTCGTAGTTGCCTTCGCCATGGGCGATCGGCAGCCGCAGGACCTGTCCCTTCCGGTAGCAGCTGGTGAAATCGAGATCGTTCCTCTCGACCCGGAGGAAGGTGTCGCGGCACTCGAACTTCAGTCCGCGGTTACGGCGCAGCGCTCCGGGCAGGAGGCGCGCCTCGGTGAGCACCTGGAAGCCGTTGCAGATGCCCAGCACCGGTCCGCCCTTCGCGGCGTGCTCGCGCACCGACTGCATCACCGGCGAGAGGGCCGCCATCGCGCCGCCGCGCAGGTAGTCGCCGTAGGACCAGCCGCCCGGCAGGACGATGAAGTCGCAGCCCTTGAGCGTCGTCTCTTCGTGCCAGAGGTAGACCACGTCCTGCTCGAGCACGTGCTTCAACACGTGGTAGACGTCGTGGTCGCAGTTCGATCCGGGGAAGAGGACGACGCCGCACCTCACGAGCTCTTCCCCCTGGCGTTGGAAGGCTCCGCGCCCACAGGCGCCTTGTTGGATGGCTCCGCGCCAGTTGGCGCTGCGCCGGGAGGCTTCGCGCCCGTTGGCGCTTCGCCGACGATCTCGATCGCGTACTCCTCGACCACGGTATTGGCGAGGAGCTGCTCGCACATCGCGGCGACGCGCTCGGCGGCCTGCTGCGGCTCGACCGGACCGAGGTCGATCTCGAAGCTCTTGCCGGCCCGGACCTCCACGACCTCCGCGAAGCCGACGCGCTGCAGCGCGGTGCGGATCGCCTTGCCTTGCGGATCGAGAATCTCGCGCCGCGGATAAACCGTCACCTTAGCCCGCATACTTCACCCGCCTTTCTGCCGCGCGGCTCTCCGGCGGGGCGGCCGCTTCCGGCCTCACGCCCCCACCTCCAGCCACGAAGAGGGTTCGAACTGACTGCTGATCACGATTTCGGCCGCCGACCCTTCGCGCGCGAGGGTCTCGGCGACCTCCGCGCCGGCGAGCGCCGGCAGGTTGTTGGTGCGCGAGAGATGGTAGAGCACGACGAAGCGCAGGCGATCGGCGAGGAGCTCCGGCAGGCCGTCCGCCGCCTCGCGGTTGGACAGATGCCCGTGGCGTCCGGCGACGCGCTGCTTGAGCGCCCAGGGATAGGGGCCGCTGCGGAGCATCTCGAGGTCATGGTTGGTTTCGAGCAGCAGGCAGTCGAGGTCGGCGAGCCGGCCCCAGGCGAGCTGCGTGCGGCAGCCGATGTCCCCCGCGAGTCCCAGCCGCCGGCCGGCCCGGTCCTGGAGGACGAATCCGACCGGCTCACGGGCGTCGTGGGGAATCGAGAACGCCTCGACAGCGAAAGGGCCGACCTCGAAAGGCCGGCCCGATTCGATCCGCACCGTGCGTGGGACGACCTCTTCGCCGAGGACGGTCCCGAGCATCGTCCCGGCGGTGAGGAAGACGGGGAGCTTGTGCTTTCGGGCGAAACGGTCCACTCCCTTGACGTGATCCTCGTGCTCGTGGGTCAGGAGCACGCTCGAGATCGTCTCTGGGGCGATTCCGAGGAGGCGCATCCGCCGCTCGAGCTCCTTGCAGGAGAAGCCCGCGTCGATGAGAACCCGGAAACCGTCCGATTCGACAACGACGGCATTTCCCCCGCTCCCCGAGCCCAGGACCGCGGCCCGCAGGGGAGAAGAGGAAACTGGAAGATCCTCGAAGTTGAGGGGGGCCTGCACGGCGGAGCGAGTCTATCGCAGGCGGCCGGCGGCGGATGGCCGGCAGCGAACTCCACGCACTGCTGGCTCTGGAGCGCCGTCCGGCCGCTCGCGCCACTGCGGGGACAGCTTCAGGATCAGGCGCCGCCGGCCGCGGCCGTTCCGACGCCGCGGATCACCAGGACCTGGCCGGGACGCAGCGCGTTGCCCTGCAGGCCGTTGTCGGACCGGATGCGCTCGACCGTGGTGCCGTAGCGCGAGGCGAGCTGCCAGAGGCTGTCGCCGGAGCGCACCTGATGGCGCACCTCGGAGCCGGCCGGAGCGACCGGCCCGGCGGCGGCTGCGGCCTGGGCGACGCCGGCGGGGCTGGCCGGACTTGCGGAAGATGTCGCGGCCGCCGGGGACCGGGTGCTGCCGCCGCGGCCGGGGATCCGCAGGCGCTGCCCGAGGGCGAGGCGGTCGCTGCGCAGGTTGTTGGCCGACTTGATCGCCGACACGCTCGTGCGGTGGCGCGCCGCGATTCCCGACAGGGTATCTCCGGACCGCACGCGATAGGTCGCGCCCTCGACCTGCGCACTCTCCGCCGGTGGCTCCCACTTCGGCAGAGTCTCGAGGCTCGCCACCAGCGCGGGACCCGTGCCGAGCGGCACCTTGAGCAGGTAGCGCTCCTTCGGCGTGGCGTTACGGCGCAGCTCCGGGTTCAAGCGTGCCAGGGTGCCGCTCTCGAGCGCCAGTGCGCGGTCCAGGGCCTCGAGCTGCGTCGCCCGGGCAATCTCGGTCGTCTCGTAAGGGACCGGCGCGTACGGTTCGGGGAGCTCGAAACCGTAGCGGGCCGGGTCCTCGAGGATGGCGAGCGTGGCGAGGAAGCGCGGCACGTAGCGCCGCGTCTCGCGCGGCAGGCGCGAATAGAGGTCCCAGAACTGGTCGAGATAGCTGACCTTGGAGTTGTTGATCTGGCGCAGAACCGCGTGCTCGCCGCAGTTGTAGGCCGCGAGCGCCGTCAGCCAGTCACCAAACAGGTCGTGCAGGGCGGTGAGATAAGCGACTGCCGCCTTGGTCGACTTCTCCGGGTCCATCCGCTCGTCGACCCAGTTCGATCGGTCCAGCCCGTAGCGGTATCCGGTGGAAGCGATGAACTGCCAGAGACCGAGGGCACGGGCGGAGGAGAGCGCCCGGTCCTTGAACCCGCTCTCGACCAGCGGCAGCCAGGCGAGCTGCTCGGGGAGGCCCGCCTCCTGGAGCTGCGCGACGATCATCGGCCGGTAGAGGCCGGAGCGCCGGTAGGCCTCGAGGAAGAAGGCGCGCTCGCGACCCTGGAAGCTCGCGATTTCGCGCTCGACGTCCG
Organism: Thermoanaerobaculia bacterium; assembly: GCA_018057705.1. Classification (NCBI taxonomy): domain Bacteria; kingdom Pseudomonadati; phylum Acidobacteriota; class Thermoanaerobaculia; species Thermoanaerobaculia bacterium. Next base: position 117,873 of record JAGPDF010000004.1, read on the forward strand.
GGTTCATGTCGCGCGGAATCGACGCCTGGGTGTCGCCGAGCGAGGTCTGGCGGGCGGCATAGATCTCGACGATGCGCCGCGAGATCAGCCGCCGCAGGTTGTCCTTCTCCTTCGAGAGCACGGCATCGCCGGTCGGCGAGGGATCGAGGACGATTCGCGTCAGCAGCCCATAGGCGTGATCGAGCGTCGCGATCGCCTCCTCGGCGGCGCCGCGGTCCCAGGAGACCCCGGCGGAGGCATAGGCATCCATGGCCTCGTGCAGGAGCGCGCCGGGATCGTCTCCGGCGACCGCCTCGACGGCAGCAGCGCCGTCGAGGCCGGCATCGGTTTCGACCTCGTCTCCCGGCTGCAACTCGAGCGAACCCGGCTCCTCGACCCCCTGGGCGGCGCCGTTCGCCGGCGCCAGTGCACCGTCCGCGACGGGGGCGGACGACGTGGCCGCGAGCGGCGGCACCGGCACCGCACCCGTAGACCCGGCCGGTCCCGACGCGATCGCCCCGGCCGCCCCGGCCGACCCGCCCGGCGCCGCCGGGCTCGCCGCGCCGGCGGTCGTTTGCGGCGACGGGCTACCGGTGCAGGCGACCACCAGGAGTCCTGCCGCGAGCAGGCAACTCCATCGCCCTGCGGTCACCGGACGCAGCGGCCCCGGCTCCGAAATCCGCTTCCGCCCCGCACTGCGCCGTTCGGTCGGTCCCGTCATTTGGCCGATTGTAACGGTCGGAGGCCGGATTGCCAGTGCATCCACCGGGAGGGCCCGGGCCGGTTGAGACGTCCGGCAACCCCGGGCCGGCAGCCCGCCGGCACCCCGCCGGAGGATCGGGCTGGGCGGCGCCAGCGCTCTCCCGCACCCAGAAGGGCGCCGCGAGCGATACGATCGGCGGTCGGAAGATGCCTATGCGACCGACCTCTGCTCCCTCCTGCCGCACGGCGGCGCGACCGCTGCGGGCGCTCCGATGATCGAGTTTCAGCACCGGGGTGAGCCGGTCCATCTACGCGGCGGAGAGGCCTGGTTCGCCAGCGGGCAGGGCGACGCCTATCGCGACACCGGCGCCGCGGATCTGCTCGCGATCGTGCACCGGGTCGAGGCGGGCGAGCCCTGGCGCGAGGTCGTCGCCGAGCGCTATGCCGAGAGCTACCCGTGGCTGCACGCCATCGTGACCTCGCCCGCCCGCGACCTCTTCTTCCGCCGCTTTCCGCCGCCTCTCGGCGCACGGATCCTCGACATCGGCTCGGGCTGGGGTCAGATCGCCCTGCCGCTCGCCCATCTCGGCCCGGTCACGGCGCTCGAGCCGACGCCGGAGCGCCTCGCCTTCATTCGCGCCGCCGCCCGGCAGGAGGGGGTCGACGCCAACCTCTGCTTCGTTCAGGCCGATTTCCTCGACGTCGAGTTCGAGACCCGGTTCGACCTCGCCTGCTGTATCGGCGTCCTCGAGTGGGTGCCGAAGTTCCGCGCGGGCGAGCCGCGGGCGTTGCAGGTCGAATTCCTGGCGCGGGCCCGGCGACTGCTGGCGCCGCAGGGGCAGCTGGTCGTCGGCATCGAGAATCGTCTGGGCTTGAAGTACCTTCTCGGCGCAGCCGACGACCACATCGGGGCGTCGCAGGTGGCGGTCTTCGACCGCGAGCTCGCCCTGCGCAAGTGGCAGGCGGCGAGCGGCCAGCCGCTGCGCAGCTTCACCTACACCCGCGCCGAGCTCGCGGAGATGCTGCGTGAAGCCGGGTTCGGAAGGCTCGCCTTCCATGCCGCGCTCCCCGACTACAAGCTGCCCGAGATCCTGCTGCCATTGGGCGACGCAGTGAACCGGTTCTTTCTCGACGACGGTTTCGTCGCCGAGCACGACGGCACGAACGGGGCGCCGCTCGCCTTTCAGGACGAGCTGCGCTCGCACTACCGGACCCTCGCCGCACTCGGCATCGCGGCGGATTTCGTCCCCAGCTTCTTCGTCACCGCCGAAGCCTGAGCGTCGTCGCCTTTCCGGCCGGAGAGATCACCATGCGCACCACCGTCCGCACCACCGGCTGGATCCTCCTCGCGGCGCTCCTGTTGCTGCTCACGGCTGAAATCCTGCGCGTCTACTGGATCCTGCCCTTCCCCGGCAGCCAGCGCGGTCAGACACTTCCTCTCGCCTTCGCGCTCCATCGCGCCATCTGGGGGATCCGCATCGCCGCGGGCGCCGTCGCCCTCTGGGCAGCGACACGGATCCTCGCGCGCGGCGGCCGGGGGGCGCGGATCGCCACCCTGCTCGGGCTGGCCGGCCTGGGCGCCGCCACCTATCAAGTGAACGGCCCGATGTCGGCCGATGTCATGTTCCGTCAGCCTTCGGAGCTCACTTTCGTTTCGGCCCGGGAACTTCGGGAGGCCGGTTCGCAGGTTCTGCCGCCCTCCGCCCTGGTTGTTGGCATCGAGCTCGTCGCTTCCGACGGTGCCCGCCGCTCGCGCGCCTACCCGATCCGCTATATCGGCTATCACCACCAGGTGCGCGACGTCGTCGCCGGGCAGCCGGTGATGGTCACCTACTGCACGGTCTGTCGCACCGGCAGGGTCTTTCGACCGGTCGTCGACGGCAAGGTCGAGAGCTTCCGCCTGGTCGGCATGGACCATTTCAATGCGCTGTTCGAGGATGCGACGACCGGCAGCTGGTGGCGCCAGGCGACCGGAGAAGCGGTCATCGGTTCAAGCGCAGGCAAGCGCCTCGAGGAGATCCCCTCGCGCCAGATGACCTGGGCGGCCTGGGCGGCGCTGCATCCCGAGACCGACGTCATGGACCCCGATCCGGCGTTCGCCGACCGTTACGCGCGGATGGCAGGCTTCGACGACGGGACGAACGAGAGCGCGCTCACCGGCCGCGATCGCGAAAGCTGGCGCGAGAAGTCCTGGGTGGTAGGGGTCATCGCGGGTGCCGTTGCGCGCGCCTTCGACTGGAACGAGCTCGTCCGCGAGCGGGTGATCCAGGATCGGATCGGCGACCTGCCGGTCGTCCTGCTGCTGGGCGCCGACGGCGCCTCGTTCTTCGTCTTCGATGCCCGGTCCGGAGCCGTCCCGGTCGACCTCGAGCCGACCGCGGACCCCTCCCGCTTCCGCGACCGCTCGACGGGCACTTCCTGGAGCGAGACTGGCGTCGCCCTGGACGGCCCCGGCGCCGGGACCGCGCTCACCCCGCTCCCCGGCTATCAGGAGTTCTGGCACTCCTGGCAGACCTTCCACCCGGAGACCACGGCGCGCCGGAACTGACGGCCAGCTCGCCTAGGGATGGCGGTAGAAGGTCTTCCCGACGATCTTCCAGCCGTCGGCGAACTGGTAGAGAGCCAGGAAGTCGGTGAAGAGCTGCTTGCCGCCGCGCCAGATCTCGACCTTGCAGGTCGCGGCGGTGCCGGCGATCTCGACCGCCACGAACTTCGCCGTGGTCTCGCGCGGCGCGTCGGGCGAGAACTTGGGCGGCGGCTCCTTCAAGTTCCGCGCCTCCATCCCTTCGATCCAGTTGTCGAGCGTCAACCGGGCGAGCTTGCCGTCGCGCAGCGAGAGCATCTCGAAGCTGGGATGGAAGCCGCGGCGCATCGCCGCCGGATCGCGGAAGTTGTGCACCCCGTCGACGTAGGCGTCGGTCACCACTTTTTCGATCACCGCGCGCTCCGCGGCCGGGCTCGCTTCGGCCGCCCCGAGAGGCCCAGCGGAGAGCGAAACCAGGAGTGCCGTCGCGAGAACGAGGCTGGATCGGAACAGGTCTGGAGCTCGAAGCATGGCGCCCTCCTCGGGCAAGGTCGTGAAATCAGGGAACTGCGATCGGATCGGAGGCGGTGCGACTCTCCACCGCGCGCGACGCTTCGGTCTGGGGAATCAGGGCCCAGAGAATCAGATAGACGAAGATGCCGGGGAACGCCGCCGAAACGATCGAGATCAGCACATACAGCAGCCGCAGCAGACCCGGATCGCGGTCGAAATACTCCGCGAAGCCCCCGATGACCCCACCCACCACCTTGTGCTCCCGCGAACGACGCAGTCGAACTTCGGCCATGGACTTTCTCCTCCCTGGACCATTCTACGCACCGCCACCGCCAGCGTTTCAAACTGCCTACTGGATGTAGCCCAGAGCCTGGAGCTCGCGCCGCAGGCGGTCGTCGATCGCCGCGGTCTCGGCCTCCAGGGGCGCGCCGGTGAGGACCCGCCAGCGCCGCAACTGCGCTCGGAGGGAGTCGAGACGCAGCGCCCCTGCCTCGCCGAGCGGCTGGCGCTCGCGCGGATCGGCGGCGAGGTCGAAGAGCTCCTCGCTGGCGATCGCGGTCACGCTGGGCGGCTGCAGATCCCGAATCAGCTTGAAGCCGGAGGAAGCGACCGCCTCCTGGCGGAAGTGCAGGCGCTCGAGCCAGGCCGCCGACGACCGCGGCGCCGGCGGCGCGCCACCCCGCAGGAAGGCCGCGAAGCTGCGGCCCTGCAGCTCCGGCGTGAGCGGCAAGCCCGCGAGCTCGAGCAGCGTCGGCGCGATGTCGATCTGGTCGATCGGGAGAGCGACCCTGCGGCCGGCGCCGGGAACTGGGGCACCCCCGGCGTCTCCACTCTCTCCGGCACCGTCCGGCAGGGACCAGAGCAACGGGATCCGCAGCTGCTCCTCGTAGAGCGTACGGCCGTGCTCGACGTTGCCATGGTCGAAGAGCTCCTCGCCGTGATCGGAGAGGAAGAGGACCGACGCCGGCGCGCGCCGCCCGCGCCGGTCGGCCTCCGCCAGAAGCTGAAGGAGATCGGCGAAGCCCTCGTCGGCGTCCGCGACTTCGGCGGCGTAGAGCTCGCCCACCTGGCGCACGATCGCCTCCCCGGGCCCCTGCCCGGGAAGCAGGACGAGCGTGTCGCGCTCCCCCAGTTGACGGTCGGCCGCCGGCGCCCAGCGCGCGCGGTGCTTTGGGGAGGGGCGGTACGGCGCGTGGGTCTCGACGGTGTGCAGGACGAGGAAGAAGGGCATCGCCGCCGGCAAGCTGTCGAAGAACTCCCGTGCCGCCGCGTGCACCGACCGCCAACGCACCTTCTCCGTTTCGGTCCGGCCATGAAGCCAGCGGAAGACGTCGAAGCCCTGGCCGAAGCCGAAGGCCTCGGTGGTGTTGCCGTTGGCCGTGACATAACCCGTCCGATAGCCACGCTCGCGCAGGCGCTCGGCGAGCGTCACGACCTCGTCCGGCAGGCGGCTTTCGACGTCGGTGGCGCCGTGCCGCGGCGGTGCGAGACCGGTGAACAGCGAGGCGACCGCCGGCCGCGTCCACGAGCTCTGGGCGCGCGCCTGTTCGAAGAGCACGGCCCGCTTCGCGAAGCGATCGAGCGCCGGCGTGAGCCCCGGCGGACCGCCGTAGGCACCGAGCCGGTCCGCCCGCAGGGCGTCGACGAGGTAGATCACGAAGCTCGGCTCCGGGGCAGCGCCGGCGGCTGCCGCAGGCGCCGCGAGCCGAGGCGGTTCGGGCGCAGGCAACCCGCCGTGCACGCCGGCTGCGCCGATTCGCACCGCGGCGGCGGAGTCGCCTGCGGCGCCGAGCACCGCGCGCAGCGTGACGCGGCAAGGCACCACCGAGAGACCGGCGGCACGCAGCGGACGTTCACGCCGCCCGCGCCGCGAGCGCTCGAGGCCGCCGAAGCTCGCGGGCTCGCCTTCACACTCGGCGTCCGCTTCGAGTCGCGCTCCGCCGCGCTCCTCGACGCCGGAGACGACGAGGCTCGTGCCCCCCTGCGCCTCGAGCCAGAAGTCGATCCCGCAGCCGGCAGGGAGCTCGAGCGCGCCTCCCGGCGCAGCCGGCGCGAGAGGCGCCGTGGAGCCGCGGGCGCCGTCGAACCGGAACCCGTCCCACGCCGGACCGTAGAGCTGACCGTAGCGACCGGTCGGGACGACGACCGGATAGGTGAACACCAGGCGGTTCCGCCCGGGCCGCGCCAGGCCCTCGGGGACCTCCACTTCGACCGACTGCGGCGCGGCTCCGAGGCGGACCCGCGGCAGAGCGACGTTGTTCAGGGAAAGGTCGACGTCCTGCCCTTCGGGCAGCCGCGGATGCGCCCAGCCGCGCATCCGGATGCGGAAGGCGCGCGCGTCGGCGCGGCGAAGGGTGAGCTCGGAGCGCTCACCCGCGCCCCAAAGGTACGTGTCGACCTCTCGCGACGGCGCGCCCCACCCGCCGATGAGGGCCGGCTCCGGAGCGGCCGTACCGAGGTCGAGCTCCGCGGTCTCACACCACGGCTCCGCTTCTGGAAGGAGAGCCAGCAGGTCGAGCTGGGAGCCGCCTTGCGGTCCGTCCTCCGGCGCGGCACGGCAACCCCCGAGGAGCAACCCCAGGCTCGCGGCGACAACGGCACACCGCGCGCCTCCCCCCCGGCTTCGGAACCGAATCTCCACGCCCCGAGCCTACGGCAAGCCGGGCGCCGGAGCTCAGTCCGCGACCCGCCACTTGCCGCCCTCGAGCGCGAACGGCACGGACATGGAGCTCGAGGAATAGCTGGTGCTGCCGTCGGCGTTCGGGGTGACGACGTTCTGGCTGACGGAAAGATAGGCCTTCTCACCGACGAACGTGATCTTGCCGCCGGTGCGGATCTGGTCGGCGAGAACGGCGGGCGCCGGCAGGGTCGACTTCCAGTAGGCGTCGCTCTCCTTGCGCTCCTGCGCCGACTCGGTGGCCCGCTTGGCTCTTGCCGGACCGCTGCGCAGTGCCTCGGCGGCGTCGAACCTGCCGGCGGCGATCTCCTTCGCGAAGGCGACGACCGCCTTGCCGATCTCGTGCTCGAGGATCGCCGCACCCTCGATCGGCGGCGCGGTCTCCTCGATCGGCGTGGTGTCGATCGTCTTCGGACCGGCGGTAACTCTCCACTTGCCGTCCTCGAGCGCGACGAAGGCGATGATGGTGCTGTTTCCGTCCGCCGACTCGGAGCGGAGCATCGCGGAGTCGCCGTAGTCCGTCAGGATGCCGCCACGGGCGATCTCCGCTGCGAGGACTTTCGCTGCGGGGGCGCTCTTGGCGGCCTCTTCCGCCGCCGCCTTCTGGTCGGCGGCGGACGTCGCCGCCCACTCGTCGCGGACATCCTTGGCGCTCGCCTTCTTGACCTCGGCGAGCCGGCCCGCCTCGAGGAGCTTCCCGGCCTCGATCACCGCCTTGCCGGCAGGGTGGGCGAGGATCGCCTTGCCTTCGACGACCTCCAGGGCCCGCGCCGGCTGGGCCCCAAGACCGGGGAACGCACCGAGGAGCGCTCCGAGGAGAGCCAGGGCGGCGAACGATGGCGGCTGCGAGCGAGCGGACCTGCGATTCTGGCAGTCCATGGGACTCTCCTTCCGGAGAAGTTCAACCCGGGCGGCAGGCCCGGGCTTTCCTTCGAGAACGGCGGGAGGGCCGCGAAGACGACAGGCCAGGGTGCGCCGAGGCCACGCGCGGTTCCACCCGGACCTCTCAGCAGCCGGTCAAGGGGTGCCGGAGCTCCACCAGGGCGCGGCGGTCGCGCTCTCGAAGCCGTCGGCGAAGAGGCCGACGCAGCGCGGAAACTGGTGGACTCCTGGGGTGTCCCCTTCGGGTGCGACGGCCGCGACGCTCTCGAGGATCGCATGCCCGTGGACATCGGTGATCCGCAGGTCGACTGGGAAGTCGAGACCGGGGCCCGAGGTGAGCAGGAAGTAGTTGTAGTCCTGGCGCGCCATCGGCTGCCAGGTCGAAGAGCCCGATTCGCGCAGCTCGACCGTCGCGATCGCGTAGCGATGCTGGCGAATCTGGATGGCGAACCACCAGGCGTTGACGCCGTCCTTCTGATGGATCACAACATTGCCGGCGACCGGGCAGGGGATCGACCGGAACGAGATCGGCACGATGCCCTGGATCGGATCGGCAATGAGGTCGAATGCCTGAGGCGAGAGATCGAGGTGGCCGGACGGACACTCCGGGCACTGATCGACCACCCGCACGACAATGCGCGCCTCCGGTCCCCAGACCTCGAGACAACGCCCGCACTCGGCCGAACCCGCCCAGTCCGGCGCCGCGACCGCGGTGTACATGAGGTCCGCTGACGGCGCGAAGGAGCAGTTGCCGCCGCCGTCGCCGAAGTAATAGGTCGCGACGCCGTCGAGATCCTCGAAGCTCGCCGGGCAGCCGGGCACGGCATCGGCGAACAGTGGAACTCCCATCGCGAGGGCCGCCACTACCGCGAACTGTCCGGCTCGGAAGGGCACGCGGGCAGGATAGGTCCGGGATCCCTGCGAGTCAATCGAAGTCGCTGCCAGTGAGTCTGACGCCGGAGGTGCGGCAAGTCGCGTTCCTGCCCGCCAAGTCGGCTGGTACTTCAGCGTGTGCGGCGACTCGCCGCCGAAGGCGTAGGCTTGAGGTTGTGAGAAGAACCTCGCTGCGATCAGCCTGTTGTCTCGGACTCTGCTTGCTCACATTCGCCAGCGCCTTGGCAGGCTTCGATACCGGCAAGGACTCGCCCGGCGCGATGCTCGATGACCTGCTGGCGATGATTTCTCCTGTCATGTTTGAGCGCGCGATGCAGTATCGCGAGCCAACTCCACCCGACCCCGATGATCTCCGAGCGGGAAGCGAGCTCTCGCTTCTTGGATACTGGGCCATTGGGTTTCGCCCGCCGAGAAACCAGGCCATTCACCCCCCGACAGCGGCTCTGCTCCACGCCGTCGCCGCCTACCCTGCGCGTCTGCCGGACCTGATCCCGACTCTGCCTCTGGAACGAGAGGTGTTCAGTGCCGTAAAGAACATCTATGACCGATCCGTCGGCGAGGCTTGGTGCGAAGAGCCCTGGAAGTCCGCCGTTCACGACTGGCTGATGACGCACAGCGAGTATTTCCGGGACGACCTGATCGGATCGGCTCGCCTGGCGATCGACAAGGACGGCTACGTCGAGGCCTCAGATCACCTGGAAGCGCTCGCAGCACTAGACTGGAAGGCGGCCGCGCCCGTTCTCGAGGAGCTCGCGCGCAGTGATGCGCCGCGGACCGCAGCCCTCGCCCTTGCTTTGCTCTACGAAGGAGCGGAAGCCAACCGCGACGCCGGCCATGCCGCGGAGCTCCGGGATCAGCTCCGGCAAATTGCCGAGAACGCTGAGGCTCCTGGACGAGCGGTCGACTCCGCCATTCGGGCACTCCTGAGCTCCAATTGGGATGGACGCGATGCCTGGTTCTACCAGCTCCTGGAGAACCCTTCCCTCGGAGATCTCCAGGACGATTCCTGGGGCTTCGCTCCTCTCGCAACCGCGGTCGAGAAGGACCCCGACCTCTGGATCCCCCGCATCTCGGAACTCGTCGGAAGTCCAAATCGAATTGTTCACGACCACGCAGTCGGGATCCTGATCCGGTTTCAGCTCGAGAGCGCCCGCGAGGATGCTCTGCGTCCCCTACTGCCATGGATCTCGGATCCGACCTGGTCCGACGCTCCCGACCGGCTTCGACTGATACAGAGCGTCGATGAAGTCGGACTGAGGGAGGCGATTCCAGGGCTCATTCTCGCCCTCGAGCGCGGCGACGAATGGTCGCAGTACATTGCCGATACGCTGGGGAGTCTTGGCGCTCGCGAGGGGATCCCAGCCCTCCGACTAGCTCTCCAGCGGGAAACGGAGTTCTATTTCCGGCACGCAATCATTCGCGCACTTGTCGAGATCGGAGGATTCTCAGTCGTAGAGATGTCCGATGCTATCGAGCGCTTCGCGGAGCAATCCTCGACCGCCTCGGGCCGCGAGCAGATCTACGAATCTCGCATTTCAATGGGAAGCGAGGCGCCGCTTGACCTCGCTGTGCAGATCGGCGAGTTCGTTGTCAGGAGCGATTTTCAACCCTCCGAAGAGCTGGCGAAGTCGCTTCTGGCGCGCATCCCAACCCTGGAAGCAACCAAGCCGGGGACGGCGGAGAGCTTGAAGCACTTGCTCGCGGACTGGACATCCCACGCTCTGGACCAGTACTTCGTTGAAGCCCTTCTCTCAGGGCGACTCGACGCCGCAACTACGTCAGCGCTGCTGCTACGAAGAGAGGCGGTCCGCGCGAATGCCCTCGAGCTGCTTCGGAAGTCGCTTCTGCGCGAGGGCGTTTCGAAGGGAATCGGGGCGATCATGCTCCAGGATTCGCGGGCAATTCGACAGGTGCTCCAGGAGGGGAGCTCCGAGAGTCGGATCGCGCTCTTCGCAGCGGCCCGCATCGTCGACCATGAGCTCCCACCTTCGCTCGTGAGGCCTCTCTTGCTGGGTTCCGATGACGCGGTCTCCAAAGCCACCGAGAGGTACCTGGAGACAAACGACGGCGTCACCGCGCGCGAGATTCTCTGGCAGAAGTACCCGGGACGGGCCTGGATTCTCGGTCACTCGGTACCTGGCGACCCTAAAGGCCTCTCTGATTCCGCGATCTCGAAGCGGGAGCTCGCGCTGCGGCAGGACCTCTTTCGCGCCGATGGCCCGGACGAGATCTTCGCCTGGATTTCCAAGGGCCACTGGAGCGGCAGATCCTGGCGCGAAATCCGGTTCGCGAAGGGTGTGGGGCAACTCACTTGCCAGGGCGCGTCGCGAGAGCTGAGCGCCGCCGAGAGTGCGCTGCTTCTGAACGTCGTAACCCAGCGCTCCATCGACGACTTGGGCTACTTCACGAGTCATGTCACCGACTGTGCCCATGTCGAGTACCTCCACCTCACCCGCGATCGGGGTCGACGAGTCGTCATGTATTGCCCCGCCGAGGGAGCCGGTTCGGACCACTTCGTCTTGAGCGAGATCTTCGAGAGCCTCGCGTGTCCCCAGGAGGCCGAGACCGATCGCCTCGACTGAGACCATCCTGAGCTGCTCGGACAGGGCTTGTAGTTCGAGCCCCAGATCTCAGCTGCCTTAGTTCGCCGGCAGGGTCGCGAACCGCAGGATCGGCGCGTTCGGACTCCCGGCATCTACCCAAAGGAGTGCCAGCCGCTTCCCGGGCTTCCCGGCTGCGGCGAGGCGCGGGATGCCGGCGCTCCGGCCGGCGCCGGTGCGGGCGATGGCCTGCGACGGGCCGGGCTTGCCGCTGCCTTCGAGGCGTGCCAGGCGGAGCTCGGAGCCGCCGGGGATTCCCTCCAACCACGAGAGGGCGAAACCGGCGTCGAGCGGGGCCAGCGCGAGCTGACCCATCGGCTTGGACGAGACGACGCTTTCCGGCGCGCTCCAGTTCGCGCCGCCGTCGGCCGAGCGCGCGACGGCCATGCGCGGCCGGTCACCAGGGGCGGAGAACCAGGCGACCGCGAGCTGGCTGCCGTTCGCGGCGAGCGCCGGGCCGTTCACCGGGCAACCGGCGATCTTCCAGCCATCCTTGGCGGGCGCTTGCGTGAGCGGCGCCGCGCCCTCCGGCCGGAGGACGACCTGGACGTCGCGGATCTCGCCCGCGGTGCGGTCGCGATAGGCGACGGCCGAGCCGTTCGCGAGCTCCACCGCAGCAGTCGCGCAGCAGTCGCAGACGCTCTCGTCGACGAGCTCGGACGGACCGATTCGATCCCCTTCGACGAGGACGGTGCGCAGCTGCATCGGCCCGCCGCCCGCAGTCGCCCGCCCGTCGAGAAAGTAGAACCGCACTCCGGCGCGCTCGCGCACCGCCGAGACGAAACCGTGTTCGACCGGCGAACGGTCCTCGTGCAGCGTCCCGAGAGGCTCGAAGGTCCGACCCTGGTCGGTCGAGCGCGCGAGGCGCACGTCATAAGCGTAGGTGTCGGGGCCCGACTTCTCGAGCCACCAGGCGTAGAGCGCACCGTCCGGCGCGCGCACGACCCCGGGCACGTCGGCCCAGTTCGCGAACAGGCCGGCACCTTCGCGGATCGTCGCGGGAAAGGTCCAGAAGCGGCCATCCCAGCGGGCGATGCGAACGCGGTGCCCCGCGGGCGTCACCGGTTCGATCCAGGTGGCGAGGAAGCCGTCCCCATCCGCCACGAGCATCGGCGCGAACGCCCCCGCCCCCGCCGGCGGCCGGCTCTCGACCCAGCCTTCGGGGAGAGGGATCGCCGCCACCGCGACCGCCGCCGAACCGGCCGGCAGCGCCGGCTTGTGCGGCTCGTGGGCCGGGAGGGGAGCGAGGCTCAGCAGAATCAACAGCGGCAGGAATCGGCTCGCGCGCATCGCGGGCGAATCTTATCCGCCGGGGCGCCGTCCCGCGATCCGGCTACTCGTTGCCACCCCAGACGCCGCCCCACTCGCCGCCGAGCAGGTTTCCCCACTCGAAACCGTCGGCGAAGATGTAGGAGTTCTTGAGGCGTGCGGCGGCGATGGCGGTGCCGTTGTCGGTAGCGACGGCGCCCACGACGGTGATCTTCCCGCCCTGTCCGAGGGTGAGGTCGTAGGCGACGTCGGCGAGGTTGCCCCCCTGGTCGAAGATGACGCGCTCCGTCCCTCCCCCACCGAAGCTCGCATCGAGCGGCTGGCTGCCGGAGATGGAGAGCCGCGCCAGGGCGAAGTCGGAGTCCGTCAGGGGCGCCAGCGGAGCGGTCGAACCGGCGACGACGATCTTGCCGTCGCCCTGCAGGACGAGAGCGCGAATGGTGTCCAGCCGATCCGGCGCAAGGAAATCGAACGCGTAGCGCCCGACCAACCCGAATGAGTTCTGGAATCCCCCCGTCGGGGTGAGGATCGCCACGGCCGCCTGGAAGCCCAAGGCCCGTTCGACCCGACCGGCGACGACGATGCTCCCGCCGGGCAGCACCGCGACCGCGAGACCTTCATCGTCGCCGGAGTCGACGATGTCGTAGGAGAAGCCGGCGAGACCGTCGATGCTGAAGCTCGTGTCGAGGGCGCCGCTCGACGTCAATCGAGCGACGCCGATGTCCCGATCTCCACCCGCAAGGACCATCGTGCCGACGACGATCCGTTTGCCGTTCGGCTGCAAGGCGATTCCCTTGGGTTCGAAGGACGTGGCGCCAAAGGCGGCGAAGTCCACCACCTCGGAGTCGTCGATGATTCCGTTGGGGGTGAGCCCAAAGGACACCAACGCCCGGTCGCCGGCGGGTCCGTAGAGCAGCGCCCCGCGCACGGCGCCGAAAGAGTCGATCGCGATAGCGGGAAGCTCCTCGGGCTGATCGGGGTTGAACGCCAGCCCGGCGGGGCCACTGAACGTCGGCCAGAGCAGACAAGTTCCGAGGTCGAAGGCGCCGATGACTCCCTGAGGGTCGGGATCTTCCGGTGGCCCGTCCGCTCGGCCGGCAAGATAGACGTGATTGCCATGGACCGCGATGTCGAGCAAGCGGTCGTCGTTCGTTCCGCCGAGGTCCGGGTGAAGCGTCGGGCAGTGAGTCGTGATGCCGGTATCCGGCACAGGCATGACGCGCAGGTCGCGATCGGTGCCGGAGATGTTGGCGGTGTAGCCGATGAGCAACCGCCCGTCGGGTGCGACAGCCGCGGCCTTGCCGCCGAGGCTCGGCACATCGGCGACGAACCAGCCCGTGCCGCGAAACGTCGGGTCGCCATCGCCATCGACGGCTTTCGCCGGCGAGGCCAGAGCGACGAGCGCAAGGAGGACGACTGGCGCCAGGGCTGCGGTGCGAAAACAGATCGGTACAGGTGCGGACATGTCAGGGCTCCCCGAGAAGGTGCTTCTTTCGGAGGTGCGGCTTCTACCGGAAGTCGGGGCCAAGTGGGCGACCGAAGTCGCAACTCCTGTCAGGCTCGCGGGTGACGCGGGGCGCGATACCTCGCCGGAGCCTCCCGCAGATCTGCACCCGGGGGGCGCTCGAGCGGCGCACTCAATTTCGCCGAGACCAGCCGGTTGAGCGAGATGTTCTGCTCCTCGGCCTCGAGCACCAGGCGTCGGTGGATCTCGGGGGGAATCCGCACCTTGAAGGTCCCGCTGTAGCGCCGGTCGATGAGCGGTTCGGGCACCGCCCCACCCTCCTCGCGTAGCAGCTCGACCGCCTCGCGTGCCGCGCGCAATACCCCCGAGAGGGCCCGCTCCGCCTTCTTGTCGAGCCAGGAGAGACCGGGTAGCTCTGCGCAAACTGCGACGTGCTCGCCGTCCTCCTCGGACCAGAAGACGCGGTAGGAGTATCGATCCGAGAGCTCCATCCTCAACCCTCTCCTTTCGCGAGCCATGCCCTCGCGGCCCGTGCCACCTGCCGGCACTGGTAGGGCTTCGCCATCTTCCCGCGCGGCTGGATGTTCACGATCGGAAACTCCCGCAGGCCCGTGTGAAAAAGCAGGTGGCTTCCGCCGCCCTGCCTTCCTTCGCCGCCCCTCCCGCCCCTCCCGCCCCTCCCGAAAACCGCGACGCAGAACCGCCGCAACTCGGCAAAGGTCACGCTCCCGGGTGTCTCTTCCAGGCGAGGGAGAAGTGCCGCAGAGCGCCTGTCGAGCGATGGTGCCATTAATGCCACTCCTGGTCAACCTTTTTCCAGCTGACCTGATCGTCTTCGGGGAAGTCCAACGACACAGGGTAAAGACGTAAATCGCCCTCTGCATCTGGCGTCGCGAGGACGCTGGAGGGCATCTCACCACTCGGAGCTCGGCCGAGCGCCTCGAGCTTCGGGCGCGCCGGATTCAGGCGAAGAGTGAAAGGCGAGCCCCCAACTCCAGGCCGGCGCCGACGACCCGCTCGGGAGCTGGCTCAGCTCCTGGCGGCGAGGAGGAAATCGAGGAGGGCTTGGAGGCCGGAGCGTTGGCTGGGGCCGGAGAGGGCGTCTTCGAGGAGGTTGCCGCCGAGAACCATCAGTTTGTACTTCCGCCCGGCGGCGGTGAAGCGGAGCTGCTGGCCCGAGCTCGCCTGAATCCAGTCGCCGACCGACCCGCCCCAGCCCCAGATCGCCGAGGCCTCGATGTCGGCTGCCCGCAGCACGACCGGCTCGCCGGCCGCGGCGCTCCGCCGATCGAGCGGCAGGAGGATGAGCCGCGTCGGCGTCACCCCGATCGCAAAGAGCTGCGCCGAGAAGAGGCCCAGCTGATTGGCATGCACGACACCGACGAGCTCCTCGCCGTCACGATAGGGCTCGAGCGCCACGCGCAGGCGCTTCGACAGCTCCTCCCAACCCTTTTCGATCCAGCCCATGGCAGCCTCCTGATCCGAATCCGCCGAATCGCCCGGCGAAGGGACAGGGAAAGCCGAACCTGAGTCAGGTCGCTCCCCGCCAGCCTTCGAACAGGGAGACCAGCGCGACGGCGATCAGCAGGATTCCGATGCTGCGGCCGACGGACGCGAGCGCCTGCGGGCGATCGACGAGCCAGCCGCGCGCCTGCGCCGCGGCGAGCGCGAGCGGGCTGTAGACCGCGAGCTGGGTCACGATGATGATGGCGCCGAGAACGATCGCCTGCGCCCAGACCGGCCCCCACTCTTTGCGCACGAACTGCGGAAAGACCGCCAGCATGAAGACGTAGGCTTTGGGATTCAGCAGATTGGTCACCATGCCGCGCCGGTAAGCTGTGGTCACCGCGTTCGCCGCCCGTCCCGCCGCCCCGCCCTCTCCCGAGGCGCTACCGAAGCTGCCCGCCAGGGTCACGCCGCTGCGGGCGAGCGCGAGGCCGATCCAGGCGATGTAGGCCGCCCCGAGAACGAGCAACGCGTTGAAGAGGCCCGGCACCACACCGAGGATCGCCGCGATCCCCAGGGCGCCGATCGCGACATGCGCGACCGCCGCGGTGGCGATGCCGCCGACCGACGCCAGGCCGGCGCGCCGGCCGCCGCCGAGCGAACTCGCGAGGACACAGGCCATGTCGAGGCCGGGCAGGAGAACGATGCCGAAGACGAGTCCGAAGAAGATCCAGAGGGACGAAGCCGGGGCCATGGCAGCACTCCTGCGATGCGTGGCGCGGGAAGGAGTCCCGCGTACAGGAGGAGTCTGGATTCGATAGAGGGCGAATACCGCCCTATTCGTTGATACCCTTCCAGGGTGGGTTCACCGACCAACCGGATCCTCGCGGTCCTCGAGCTGCTGCAGGCGCACGGGCAGCTCTCGGGCGCCGAGATCGCCCGCCGTTTGGGCGTCGATCGGCGCACGGTGCGACGCTACATCGTCGCGCTCGAAGAGATGGGCATCCCGGTGACCGCCGAGCGCGGCGCCGGCGGCGGCTACGCCCTGGTCGCGGGCTTCAAGCTGCCGCCGATGCTCTTCACCGACGACGAAGCGTTGGCGCTGTCGCTGGGTCTCCTGGCGGCGAGCGCGCTCGGCCTCGGCGAGACCGCAGCCGGCCTCACGAGCGCCCGGGCGAAGCTCGAACGGGTCATGCCGGCCGACCTCAAACGCCGCCTGCGCGCCGCCGACGAGACGATGCAGCTCGACCTCCCGGCGAGCGGTCCGCCGGCCGCAGGCCACGTCCTCGCGACGCTCTCCGCCGCGGCGCAGGCGCAGCGCACGGTGCACGTGGTCTATGAAGCCGCCGACAGGAGCCGCACCGAGCGCGACCTCGACCCCTACGGCCTCGCCTACCGCGGCGGCTGCTGGTACGTCGTCGGGCACTGCCACCTGCGGCAAGGCCCGCGCACCTTCCGCGTCGACCGCATTCCGAGCGTGGCGCGCACCAGCCGGACCTTCGCGCGCCCGGAGAACTTCGACACCCTGGCCGCGATCTCGACCGCCATCGCCACCCTCCCCCGAGCCCACCGCGCCGAGGTCCTCCTCCACACCGACCTCGCCACGGCCAAGCGGCAGATCTTCGCAACCTTGGGCACACTGGAGGAGGTGAACGGCGGCGTCCTCCTCCACTCCCAGACCGACGACTTGAACTGGCTCGCCCGCGAGCTCGCCCGCCTGCCGTTCGCTCTCGAGATTCGAGAGCCGGAGGAGCTCGCCGCAGCCCTCGGGCGCCACGCCAGGACACTCGCCACCGCGGCCGACGCTACGACTCCGCGGCGCAACCGTAGCTAGAATGGCGCGAAAGCGACCGCTCTTCCCCCTCGGAGATTCCATGCGCCGACCGATCGCAGTTCTGGCCCTGTTGACCGCTTTCCTGCCCGCACTCTTGTCGGCCGCCGCGGACCGCGCCCCCCTCGACGAGGTTCGCCAAGCAGCCGACGCGTTACTGGCTGCGGCCTATCCCGCCGACGGCCCCGGGGCGGCGGTGTTGGTGAAGTGGAAGGGCGAGATCGTGCTGCGCAAGGGGTACGGAATGGCGCAGATGGATCTCGGAGTTCCGGTGGTGCCGGAGCAGGTGTTCGAGATCGGGTCGGTGACCAAGCAGTTCACCGCGGCGGTCGTGCTGCGACTCGCGGAGCAGGGGAGGCTCTCCCTGAGCGACCCGCTGACAGAGTTTCTTCCCGATGCCACGTTCGGCGGCGCGACGATCACGCTCGAGCAGCTGCTGGCCCACACCGCCGGGGTGCCCAACTACACCGATATGCCGGAGTGGATTCCGCGCTGGCGCGAAGACATGAACCTCGAGACGCTGATGGCGCTCTTCGAGAGCAAACCGCTCGACTTTCCGCCGGGGACGCTCTGGAGCTACAGCAACTCGGGCTACGTCCTGCTCGGCGCGGTGATCGAGAAGGTGACCGGCAAGAGCTACGAAGAGGTGGTCGAGAGCGAGCTCTTCGCTGCGCTCGGCATGACCGACTCGCGGTACGGCCACCAGGAAGAGATCGTGCGCGGCCGTGTCGCCGGCTACGTGAAGGGACCCGAGGGCTGGGCCAACGCCCCCTACCTCTCGCTCACCCAGCCCTATGCCGCGGGCTCCCTGATGTCGACTGTCGACGATCTGGCGCGCTGGAGCGACGCGCTCGAGGCCGGCCGGGTGATCTCGCCGGCCTCGCGCGATCGGATGTTCACCTCCGCGGTCCTTCGCGGCGGCGACCAGGACGGCGTCGCGACGCGCTACGGCCTCGGCAACGCCATGACCGAGGTGGCGGGTCGCCCGACGCACGAGCACGGCGGCGGCATCCACGGCTTCACCTGCGACCTGCTGCGTGTGCCCGGCGAGGAGCTGCTCGTCGTGATCCTCTCGAACAATCCGACGCAGGACACCCACGACCTCGCGCATCGGGTCGCCGAATCGGTTCTCGGCGTGCCACAGAAGGAGAAGCCTGCCCCTTTGAAGCTCTCCGCCGCCGAGCTCGACGCCTACATCGGCGTCTACCTCGTCCCGGAGCGTTCGGGAGTGCGCCGGATCGTCTCCCGCGACGGCGAGACCCTCCGTCTGCAGCGCACCGGCGGCGATCTCCGGACGCTCGTGCCGATCGGGCCCGACGCCTTCGAGACCGCAGACAGCGGGACGCCGGTGCGCTTCGCACGCGGCGCCGGCGGCAGCGTCGTCGCCCTGATGGTGGACCAGGGAATCGGGCCGGTCTTCCGCTCGCTGCGCACCGACGAGCCGGTGCCACCGCCGCTCAAGGAGGTCGCGGTCGATAGCGCGGCGTACGCTGCCCTGGTCGGCGTCTACGCCCTGGCGCCGGGCTTCGACATCGCCATCACCCAGGAGGGCGATCATCTCTTCGCCCAGGCGACCGGACAGGAGAAGCTCGAGATCTACCCCGAGTCCACGATCCGGTTCTTCTTCAAGCTCGTCGACGCGCAGATCGACTTCGTCCTCGAGAACGGGCGCGCCACTTCGCTCACCCTGCACCAGGGCGGCCAGCACCTGCCGGCGCCGCGCAAGCCGTGAGCCGTCGTTGACGACGTTCCTGCTGCTGGGCGGTTGCCTGGTGCTGCTCGCAGGGGTTGCGCTGCTCCTGCCGGCGAGGACGGCGCGCATCGCGGCGCCCTCGACCCGGCTCGACGCGGCGATCCCCGAGTGGCAATTCTCCGAGGTCCACTCGACGCGTATCCGGGCTTCGGCCGCGGCGGTCGAGGCGGCCATCGACGCCGTCACTGCCGGCGAGATTCGCGGCTTCCGCACGCTCACCTGGATCCGCAATCCGCGCCTGCCCGGAAGTCGCCAGGAGCCGAGCATCCTCGCGCCGCCGTCCGACCGCCCGCTTCTCGCTGTCGCCACCAGCGCCGGCTTCATCGAGCTCTCCCGTGTCCCGGGCGAGATCGTCGTCGGCACCCTGGTCATTGCTCCCACCGGCAAAGTGCCGCAACCGCCGCCGGCCCCGGGCGTCGAGGCCTTCGCGGCGTTGACCGCACCTGGCTATGCCAAGGCGGCGATGAACTTCCGCTGGACAGAGGACAGCGACGGCTGGGTGCGCCTGTCGACCTCGACCCGCATCGTCGCGACGAGCCCCGGCGCCCGCCGCCGCTTCGCCGCCTACTGGCGCCTGATCTACCCCGGCAGCGCCTTCCTGCGCCGAACCTGGCTCGCCGCGATCCGTCGGCGCGCCGAGGCTGCGGAACACCTGTCTCGCTAGCCGGCGGCCCACCAGCCGGTCGCCACGGCGAGCTCAGCGCGTTTCGGCGTCGACCCAGGGCGGGCGGGCGTCGCGCATCTCCAGGAGCACCGGCTCTCCGGGGCTCTTCATTCGGAGATGGAGCCGATTGCCGGAGCTCTCCAGGATGTCGGTTTCGTAGGAGATCCCCGCTTCGACAATCCGCAGCCTGCCGCGCTCGAAGATCCAGCGCCCGAAGGCCGGTTCCGATCCCGGGCCAGTCATCACCAGCGTGCCGTCCCAGAGGAAGATCCGCACCGAGCGGATCGCAACGGCGTTCGAGCTCTCGACGACCCAGACGCGATTCTGAAACGAGAACCCCCCCGTCCAGGAGTCGGTCGGCGCAGCAGGCCGGTAGGGCGCACCGGGCTCGGACAGCGCGAGCGCGGCCTCGTCGGGCACAATCGGCGAACCGGGAGGGCGGCCGCAGGCTGCGAGCGCGACCCCCACCAGGATCGCGGGCACCAGGGAGCGCCGGAAACCATTGCCGGGAGCCGGGTTCGACAGTCGACGCACGGCGACACCTCCTCGCGAACAGAGCTCTGGTCAATCTACTCCGGAGGTCGGACCCGTGAGCAGCTCGAGGGAGCTCTTTCTGACCTTTCCGCCTTCACGTCTCGAGAAGGGACAGCCCGGGCTCGCAAGATCGCTCTCCGGTCGGCTGCCGGGGCGGGGATCTAAGGTGCCGGTGAGGCCCACCAGCCGGTCGCCACGGCGAGCTCGGCGTTGAGCAGGCTCGCGCCGGCGGCGCCGCGTTCGGCGTTGTGGCCGAGGAGAGCGAACTTGACGCCGAGCACCGGGCATTCGCGCACTCTGCCG